>NZ_AEJZ01000001.1:0-30489 GCF_000208525.1 Escherichia sp. TW14182 | reverse complement strand
AACACTATCAGTAAGTTGGAGTCACTACCCTTCTATGCATTAGAATCATCAAGTTTTGTAAATCAGACGCAGGCATGATAGACCTGCCTTAACAGAGGGACGCTCAGTGGCGCGGATAAACCGTATTTCGATCACGCTCTGTGCTTTACTTTTTACCACCCTGCCTTTAACGCCTATGGCACATGCTTCAAAGCAAGCCAGGGAGAGTTCTGCTACCACTCACATCACCAAAAAAGCAGATAAAAAGAAAAGCACGGCAACCACCAAAAAGACCAATAAAGCCAGCCAGAAAACAGCGAAAAAAGCCGCCAGTAAAAGTACTACTAAAAATAAAACTGCTTCTTCCGTTAAAAAATCCTCCATTACAGCTTCTAAAAACGCCAAAACTCGCAGCAAACAAGCCGTCAATAAAACGGCGTCAGTCAGCTTTACGGAAAAATGCACCAAACGTAAAGGCTATAAGTCACGTTGTGTGAAAGTCAAGAATGCCACACAGGGAACCATCGCCGACGCGCATAAAGCCAAAGTACAGAAAGCCACAAAAGTGGCTATGAATAAGCTGATGCAGCAAATTGGCAAACCATATCGCTGGGGCGGCAGCTCACCGCGTACCGGTTTTGATTGCAGCGGACTGGTTTATTACGCGTATAAAGATCTGGTGAAGATCCGTATTCCACGCACGGCTAACGAAATGTATCACCTGCGTGACGCCGCGCCGATCGATCGCAGCGAACTGAAAAACGGCGACCTTGTCTTCTTCCGCACTCAGGGGCGCGGAACCGCCGATCACGTTGGCGTGTATGTCGGCAACGGCAAATTTATTCAGTCACCACGCAGTGGTCAGGAAATTAAAATCACTTCGTTAAGTGAAGATTACTGGCAACGCCACTATGTTGGCGCTCGTCGGGTGATGACCCCAAAAACACTTCGCTAAAACTTTACCCTGTTGTTACGGCAACAGGGTAAGTTCATCTTTTGTATCACCTTTTAATTTGCTACCCTATCCATACGCACAATAAGGCTATTGTACGTATGCCAATTAATAATAAAGGAGAGTAGCAATGTCATTTGAATTACCTGCACTACCATATGCTAAAGATGCTCTGGCACCGCACATTTCTGCGGAAACTATCGAGTATCACTACGGCAAACATCATCAGACTTATGTCACTAACCTGAACAACCTGATCAAAGGTACTGCGTTTGAAGGTAAATCACTGGAAGAGATTATTCGCAGCTCTGAAGGTGGTGTATTCAATAACGCCGCTCAGGTCTGGAACCACACTTTCTACTGGAACTGCCTGGCGCCAAACGCGGGTGGCGAACCGACGGGTGAACTGGCTGAAGCTATCGCCGCTTCTTTTGGCAGCTTTGCCGATTTCAAAGCTCAGTTTACTGATGCTGCGATCAAAAACTTTGGTTCTGGCTGGACCTGGCTGGTGAAAAACAGCGATGGCAAACTGGCTATCGTTTCCACTTCTAACGCAGGTACTCCGCTGACTACCGATGCGACTCCACTGCTGACCGTTGATGTCTGGGAACACGCTTATTACATCGACTATCGCAATGCACGTCCTGGCTATCTGGAGCACTTCTGGGCACTGGTGAACTGGGAGTTCGTAGCGAAAAATCTCGCTGCATAATCACTGATGGCAAATGCAGCATTGCCTGATGCGCTACGCTTATCAGGCCTACGCGGATGAGGCATTAACACCACATCCGGCAAGATAAATCGCACTTTGCCTGCAAACTGTAACGCAGAAGGTTATCCTTCTGCGTTTTTGTTTATTAGCTGTTGGCAACGCAAACTGCTTCAGGTTGTTTTCTGGCTGACATAAATACCAGCAACAATGCCAGCCCCGCAACAATCGCCCCCATCACCGGCACAAAACTGTATCCCAGACCACCGGAAATCACTGCACCACCGGCTGCGGCACCCAGCGCATTTCCAAGGTTAAAGGCACCAATATTTACTGATGAAGACAAACCCGGCGCTTCGCTGGCAACGCGCATTACACGCATCTGCAACGGTGGTACAACCGCAAAGGTTGCAGCGCCCCACACCACCATGCTAATAGCCGCGCCAAACTCATTTCGCGCCAGGAACGGGATCGCGAGCATAATCACCATCAGCAGCAGCAAAAAGCCTTTCAACGTGCCGTTAACTGAACGATCTGCAAGTTTGCCGCCGAGAAAGTTACCGATAGAGAATCCGACACCAATCAGCACCAGCATTGCCGTGACGAACACCGGCGTTGCGTGAGTGATACTTTGCAGTACCGGAGAAATATAGGTGTAGAGGGTGAACATTGCGCCAGCGCCCAGCACCGTCGTCAGCAATGCAGACAGCACCTGTGGACGCAACAGTACCGCCAGCTCTTTTTTCACGTCAGGCCGCGCCCCTGCGCCACCTTTAGGTAAAGAGAAGAACAGGCTCACCATTGAAATCACACCCAGCCCCGCCGTTGCCAGAAATGACATACGCCAGCCAATAGTTTCCCCAAGCCAGGTTGCCGCCGGAACGCCACCGATATTCGCCAGTGTTAAGCCCATAAACATAGTTGCAACTGCGCTGGCCTGTTTATGTTTTGGCACCACGCTTGCTGCCACGACAGACCCCAGACCAAAAAACGCCCCGTGATTCAGGCTGGTTAAAATGCGTGAAAGCATCAGCGTCATATAGTCCGGTGCGATGGCAGAAAGTACGTTACCGAGCGTGAAAATCGCCATCAGGAAAATCAGCGCACTACGGCGGGCACGATGAGAAAGCAGAAGCGTCATCAATGGCGCGCCAACCATCACGCCAACCGCATAGGCGCTGATTAACATTCCGGCAGCGGGAATCGAGACATCCACACCACGCGCAATAACGGGCAACAAGCCCATTGGCGAGAATTCCGTTGTCCCGATACCAAATGCGCCAATTGCCAGCGCCAGCAACGGATAGTTAATTTTCATGCCTAATCTCCACCTCTTCGCGTCATCACGCGATGTTCATCAAAGTGGCGAAAGCATGACATCAATCACAAAAGAATGAAAATAACAAAAAGAGAAAACACTTTTGCCATTTTGCTAACAAAGAGGAAGGAGATGTGAGGGAGAACGCGCTCCCTCGAGGGGGAAATCAGTGCAGTGCGGCAGTCAAACCCACGGCCACGATCAAACCAAGAACGATAATGGTTGTTACCAGTGAAAATTTAAGGTCGGTGCTCATCAAGTTTTCTCCTTTTTATTACCCCACAAAAAGTGATATTACGCATTTTTACATACTGTGATGAAAAAATCTCCCGCCATTTATAATGATAAGTGTTTTTACTACTTCCCCTTTTCATCAAGATCGGCCAAAATTCCACGCTTACACTATTTGCGTACTGGCCATTGACCCCTTCCTGACGCTCTGTGTCATTTTCCCGGCGTACCGCAACACTTTTGTTGTGCGTAAGGTGTGTAAAGGCAAACGTTTACCTTGCGATTTTGCAGGAGCTGAAGTTAGGGTCTGGAGTGAAATGGAATGGCAACAATAAAAGATGTAGCGAAACGAGCAAACGTTTCCACTACAACTGTGTCACACGTAATCAACAAAACACGTTTCGTCGCTGAAGAAACGCGCAATGCTGTGTGGGCAGCGATCAAAGAATTACACTACTCCCCTAGCGCGGTGGCGCGTAGCCTGAAGGTTAACCACACCAAGTCTATCGGTTTGCTGGCGACCAGCAGCGAAGCGGCCTATTTCGCCGAGATCATTGAAGCGGTAGAAAAAAATTGCTTCCAGAAAGGCTACACGCTGATTCTGGGCAATGCGTGGAACAATCTTGAGAAACAGCGGGCTTATCTGTCGATGATGGCGCAAAAACGCGTCGATGGCCTGCTGGTGATGTGTTCTGAGTACCCGGAACCGTTGCTGGCGATGCTGGAAGAGTATCGCCATATCCCGATGGTGGTGATGGACTGGGGTGAAGCAAAAGCAGACTTTACCGATGCGGTTATCGATAACGCTTTTGAAGGCGGTTACATGGCCGGGCGCTATCTGATTGAACGCGGTCACCGCGAAATTGGCGTTATTCCTGGTCCTCTGGAGCGTAACACCGGTGCAGGTCGTTTGGCGGGCTTTATGAAAGCGATGGAAGAAGCCATGATCAAAGTGCCGGAAAACTGGATTGTGCAAGGTGACTTTGAGCCTGAATCAGGTTATCGCGCCATGCAGCAAATCCTGTCGCAACCACACAGACCTACCGCTGTCTTCTGTGGCGGCGATATTATGGCGATGGGCGCGCTCTGTGCCGCTGATGAAATGGGTCTGCGCGTCCCGCAGGATGTTTCGCTGATCGGTTATGATAACGTGCGCAACGCTCGCTACTTTACCCCGGCACTGACCACTATCCATCAGCCAAAAGATTCACTGGGTGAAACGGCGTTCAATATGCTGTTGGATCGTATCGTCAACAAACGCGAAGAACCGCAGTCAATTGAAGTTCATCCACGGTTGATTGAACGTCGCTCCGTGGCTGATGGCCCGTTCCGCGACTATCGTCGTTAATCATCCGTTGCGGGAGTCTCTTCCGGCTCCCGCAGCCACTCCTTATTCAGCGTCTCACTATCGCCGAGATACTCAAGCAACCAGGTTAAAGCAGGCGACATATCATTCTGCTGCCAGGTCAGACAACATGCTGAATCAGGGAATGGATTTTCCAGTTCTAGAGCTACCCACTTCCCCTCATTAAGCCACGGTTTGGCGAAATGTGTCGGCACCATACCGATGCATAACCCAGCCGAAATACACGTTGCCGATGATTCCCAGTCCGGTACAACAAGGCGCTTTTGGTTATCCAGCAGCCAGGTAATACGTTTTGGTAGCGTCCGCGAGGTGTCTTCGCGCACCAGCGATGGCCAGTTGCGCAACGTATCATCGCTGAATGGCCCATTCATTGACGCAAGCGGATGATGACGGGCAACAACACAACTCCAGCTCAACATCCCCATATCACGGAAGGCGTAACGACCGCCCACCGGAATCGCTCGTGTCGCGCCAATCGCCAGTTCCACGCGCCCGTCGGAAAGCGCATCCCAGACACCGTTGAATACTTCCTGAAATACCAGAAGTTCAACGTCATCAAAATGGCGATAGAAATCAACGATCATCTGCCGTGTACGTTCTGGCCTGACGATATTATCCACCGCAATGGCTAACTGACCGCGCCAGCCGTTCGCAATCTGCTGACATTGCTGGCGAGTGATCTGCATTTTTTTGACAACAGAGCGCCCTTCTTTGAGAAACCACGCCCCGGCAGCGGTCAGTTCCACATCACGATGACGCCGTTCAAAAAGCGGCACCGCCAGCCACTCTTCCAGCTGACGCACGGTATAGCTGACCGCTGAAGGAACGCGATGCAACTCCTGAGCCGCAGCACTAAAACTGCCATTACGCGCTACCGCATCAACCACTTCGAGAGAATACTCAGACCACATAGTTTGCCTGCAAAATTTTTGAAACCAGTCATCAAATATTACCGTTTCACAACAGGAATTTCACTCCCTACACTTTGCGACGGTGTTTAATTGAGAAATTTAGAGAATATACATGCAACCTGGGAAAAGATTTTTAGTCTGGCTGGCGGGTTTGAGCGTACTCGGTTTTCTGGCAACCGATATGTATCTGCCCGCTTTCGCCGCCATTCAGGCCGATTTGCAAACGCCTGCGTCTGCTGTCAGTGCCAGCCTTAGTCTGTTCCTTGCCGGTTTTGCCGCAGCCCAACTTCTGTGGGGGCCGCTCTCCGACCGTTATGGTCGTAAACCGGTGTTATTAATCGGCCTGACAATTTTTGCGTTAGGTAGTCTGGGGATGTTATGGGTGGATAACGCCATCACTCTGCTGGTATTACGGTTTGTGCAAGCGGTTGGTGTCTGTGCCGCCGCAGTTATCTGGCAGGCGTTGGTGACGGATTACTATCCTTCACAAAAAGTGAATCGTATTTTCGCCACTATCATGCCATTAGTGGGACTCTCTCCTGCCCTTGCTCCTCTTTTAGGTAGCTGGCTGCTGGTTCATTTTTCCTGGCAGGCGATTTTCGCCACCTTGTTTGCCATTACAGTGGTACTGATTCTGCCCATTTTCTGGCTTAAACCCACGACTAAAGCACGTAACGATAGTCAGGATGGACTGACCTTTACCGATCTGCTGCGTTCAAAAACCTATCGCGGCAACGTGCTGATTTATGCAGCCTGTTCAGCCAGTTTCTTTGCCTGGCTGACCGGTTCACCGTTCATCCTTAGCGAGATGGGCTATAGCCCGGCAGTCATTGGTTTAAGTTATGTACCACAAACCATCGCGTTTCTGATTGGTGGTTATGGCTGCCGCGCAGCATTGCAGAAATGGCAAGGCAAACAATTATTACCGTGGCTGCTGGCGCTGTTTGCTGTCAGTGTCGTGGCGACCTGGGCTGCTGGCTTCATTAGCCATGTTTCGCTGGTCGAAATCCTGATCCCATTCTGTGTGATGGCTATTGCCAACGGCGCAATCTACCCGATTGTTGTCGCCCAGGCGCTGCGCCCCTTCCCACATGCGACCGGCCGCGCTGCAGCATTGCAGAACACATTGCAACTGGGACTGTGCTTCCTCGCAAGCCTTGTGGTTTCCTGGCTTATCAGCGTTAGCACACCACTGCTCACCACCACCTGCGTGATGTTATCGACCGTGGTACTGGCTTCTCTGGGTTACATGATGCAACGTTGTGAAGAACCTGGTTGCCAGAATCATGGCAATGCCGAAGTCGCTCATAGCGAATCACATTGATCTATATCGACATCTTTATACTTAGGCTGCTAACAAAATTTTGTTGTATGATTGAAATTAGCGGCCTATACTAATTTCCAGTTGTTAAGATTACGATAAATATTATGTTTTTACGGGGACAGGAGCGTTCCCGGATTGCTATGGATGGTCATTTCGGCAAGGGTTCCTCCTTTCCCTCTGTTCTACGTCGGATTATAGACTCGCGGATTTTCTGCGAGATTTCTCACAAAGCCCAAAAAGCGTCTACGCTGTTTTAAGGTTCTGATCACCGACCAGTGATGGAGAAACTATGAGTTCATCGTGTATAGAAGAAGTCAGCGTACCGGATGACAACTGGTACAGAATCGCCAACGAATTACTTAGCCGCGCCGGTATAGCCATCAACGGTTCTGCCCCGGCGGATATTCGTGTTAAAAACCCCGATTTTTTTAAACGCGTTCTGCAGGAAGGATCGTTGGGGTTAGGCGAAAGTTATATGGATGGCTGGTGGGAATGTGACCGACTGGATATGTTTTTTAGCAAAGTCTTACGCGCAGGTCTCGAAAACCAACTCCCCCATCATTTCAAAGACACTCTGCGCATCGCAGGCGCTCGTCTCTTCAATTTGCAGAGTAAAAAACGTGCCTGGATAGTCGGCAAAGAGCATTACGATCTGGGTAATGACCTGTTCAGCCGTATGCTTGATCCCTTCATGCAGTATTCCTGCGCTTACTGGAAAGATGCCGATAATCTGGAATCTGCCCAACAAGCGAAGCTTAAAATGATCTGTGAAAAATTGCAGTTGAAACCAGGGATGCGCGTACTGGATATTGGCTGCGGGTGGGGCGGACTGGCGCACTACATGGCGTCTAACTATGACGTAAGTGTGGTGGGTGTCACCATTTCTGCTGAACAGCAGAAAATGGCTCAGGATCGCTGCGAAGGTCTGGATGTCACCATATTGCTGCAAGATTACCGTGACCTGAACGATCAATTTGACCGCATTGTTTCAGTGGGAATGTTCGAACACGTCGGGCCGAAAAATTACAACACCTATTTTGAGGTGGTAGATCGCAATCTGAAACCGGAAGGTATTTTCCTGTTACATACTATCGGCTCGAAAAAAACCGATCTGAATGTTGATCCGTGGATTAATAAATATATTTTCCCGAACGGTTGCCTGCCCTCTGTGCGCCAGATCGCTCAATCCAGCGAACCACACTTTGTGATGGAAGACTGGCATAACTTTGGCGCCGATTACGATACCACGCTAATGGCCTGGTATGAACGATTCCTCGCCGCCTGGCCGGAAATTGCGGATAATTACAGTGAACGCTTTAAACGGATGTTTACCTATTATCTGAATGCTTGCGCTGGTGCTTTCCGCGCCCGTGATATTCAACTCTGGCAAGTGGTGTTCTCTCGAGGAGTCGAAAACGGTCTTCGGGTTGCACGCTAAATGTTATTCTATCGCCCCCGTTTGGGGGCGATATCATATTTCAGTCCGTTATTGATTCAACGCCTTTTCTCGCATCGCCAGCACACGTTCTACCGTATCTACCACTGCCTGAGTTTGTGGATCGATTTCAATATTGACGCGTGCACCGAGTTTTTTCTTACCGAGGGTGGTACGTTCCAGCGTTTCTGGAATTAAATGCACGCAGAAACGTGTTGACGTTACTTCGCCGACGGTCAGGCTAATACCGTCGATTCCGATAAATCCTTTGTACAGGATATATTTCATCAACTGACTATCCTGCACTTTAAACCAGATCTGGCGATTATTTTCAGAGGTTAATATTTTCGCTACTTCAGCGGTGGTCATAATATGACCCGACATTAAATGCCCGCCAATTTCATCACTGAATTTAGCCGCACGCTCTACGTTTACCCAATCCCCAACCTGTAAATCGCCAAGATTAGTAATGCGTAACGTCTCTTTCATCAGATCAAAACTGATATGGTTACCGTTGATTTCCGTCACGGTCAGGCAACAACCGTTGTGTGCCACAGACGCACCGGTCTCCAGACCATCCAGCATATAGTCAGGTAACTCAACCACATGAGTACGAAAATTTGGTTTCTCGTCAATCGACACCAGTTTTGCAGTGCCCTGCACTATCCCCGTAAACATACTTACAACTCCTGAAATCAGTTAAGGCATTCTGTTCAGCACAATAGCAGGTGGGAAACACCCTTACCAGTAAAGGGGGCTGAATGGTTATTTTTTCACTGGAGAATTAATAAATCCTCGCTACAATAGACTGAATTTCCCCTGCTTCTTCTTTTTGCTGCCCATTCAGGCGGCTTTTTAGTCTCTCATATAACAACAATATAAAAGGTGTTCACGTGCAGAAGTATATCAGTGAAGCGCGTCTGTTATTAGCATTAGCAATCCCGGTGATTCTCGCGCAAATCGCCCAAACAGCGATGGGTTTTGTCGATACTGTCATGGCGGGCGGCTATAGCGCCACCGACATGGCGGCGGTCGCCATTGGTACATCTATCTGGCTCCCGGCTATTCTTTTCGGTCACGGACTGCTGCTTGCGTTGACGCCAGTGATCGCGCAATTGAATGGTTCTGGTCGCCGTGAACGCATAGCGCATCAGGTACGACAAGGTTTCTGGCTAGCCGGCTTTGTCTCGGTGCTCATTATGGTGGTTCTGTGGAATGCGGGTTATATCATCCGCTCCATGCAAAATATCGATCCGGCGCTCGCCGATAAAGCGGTAGGTTACCTGCGTGCACTGCTGTGGGGTGCTCCGGGCTATCTGTTCTTTCAGGTCGCGCGTAACCAGTGTGAAGGGCTGGCAAAAACCAAACCTGGGATGGTGATGGGTTTTATTGGCCTGCTGGTGAACATTCCGGTCAACTATATCTTTATTTATGGTCATTTCGGAATGCCTGAACTCGGTGGCGTCGGTTGTGGTGTAGCGACGGCGGCTGTGTATTGGGTGATGTTCCTCGCCATGGTTTCTTATATTAAACATGCCCGTTCCATGCGCGATATCCGCAACGAAAAAGGCACCGCGAAACCCGATTCCGCCGCATTGAAACGACTGGTGCAGCTTGGTCTACCTATCGCGCTGGCGTTGTTCTTTGAAGTGACACTGTTTGCTGTAGTGGCGCTGTTGGTATCTCCGCTCGGTATTATCGATGTGGCAGGCCACCAGATTGCACTGAACTTTAGTTCACTGATGTTCGTGCTTCCAATGTCGCTGGCCGCAGCGGTAACCATCCGTGTAGGTTATCGTCTGGGCCAGGGTTCAACGCTGGATGCACAAACAGCCGCGCGGACAGGACTGATGGTTGGCGTTTGTATGGCGACTCTGACCGCAATTTTCACGGTTTCACTGCGGGAACAGATTGCCCTGCTGTATAACGATAATCCAGAGGTCGTAACGCTGGCGGCACATTTAATGTTGCTGGCGGCGGTGTATCAGATTTCTGATTCCATACAGGTTATCGGCAGTGGGATTTTGCGTGGTTATAAAGATACGCGGTCGATTTTTTATATTACCTTTACGGCGTATTGGGTATTAGGCTTGCCGAGCGGCTACATTCTGGCGCTGACCGATCTGGTGGTTGAGCCAATGGGGCCAGCAGGTTTCTGGATCGGCTTTATTATTGGCCTGACTTCTGCCGCTATTATGATGATGCTGCGTATGCGTTTCCTGCAACGTCTGCCATCAGACATCATTCTGCAACGCGCAGCTCGCTAAAAAACAAGGCGCAACCTTCACAGATTGCGCCTTAGTTTTTATTCGGGCTGGAGCGTTGCGCCAATCCTGTCTTCGTCAGGTTGCAGTTTAAGCGCACTGCAAATTGGTTGCCGACTGGCATCCGTTATCTCAACGAGGATATTGCCACTAACTTCCCCTTTCACATTGATGAAGTCAGGTGAAATTTCTTTCGCGCTGGTTTGCAGGCAAATCGTTCCCTCTCCGTGCAGGCGTTTCACTTTCAGTTGCACATGTGTTGCCGCAGAAGTGATCAGCCACACTTTTCCGCCATCGAGATTGACGTTGCCAACATTTAAAGTGACGTTGTCACCTTTTACCGTACTGCCATCGAGAATCAACACGCCACCCTGCTGTACCGTAACCGTTGATTGTTGCAGATCTGCACCATAGCCAATAATCATTGAAGCACCGTCCAGAACGGCAACACTCCCGGTCAGTTCAACCGGTGCTCGATCTTCTTCTACAACAAAATTTTCGTCCGCGCTGGTGGGTGACATCAGGATCACCGTCCCACCTTGTATGACCGCGTTTTCCAGCGTACCAGCATGCACTTCAGCCCGACCACCAGCATTAACGGCCAGGTTTTGCGTCTTACCGGAACTATAAAGCTGAAGGCCATCCGTCCCCAGACGGTAAATGGCTCCATTTTCAACAATGGTATTATCGTCTTCACCACCGAGATTATTCATGGTGCCACCAGCAAGCAACGTATCACTGGCTTTCCCCGCCAGCATAAAAACGCCGCCCTGATTAATCTCACAATTGCCGGCTTCCCCACCCGGATACACCAACAATTCACCGCCATCATCCACTATTGCTGATGAAGCCGTCCCGTTGACCAATAAACCACCAGCCTGATCGAGAATAATTTTTTCTGCCCGATGACCTTCCAGTACGCGCAAATTTCCGCCATTCTCCAGCAACAAACCGCAGGCATAGCCCTTATCAACGCTAAATTCACCTTCGGGATGGCGACCATTAACAGTAGCGAGCGTTGAGAGGCTAATTGCTCCACCGTCAGATTGAACAATGTCTGTGGCAATTGCACCGTCACTGACCGATAGCGTGCCATTGTTGCCATATTGTGTGCCTTTGGCGATCCCACCCGTTTCCACTTTCAGCCAACCCGCATCTGTCACTACGGTGTTTTCTGCTCTTCCGCCTGTCTCAACGAGCAACTCACCGTCAGTAAGTTGAGTCGCGCTAATGACCTCGCCGGTCTTAACAATTTGCACTTTCCCGTCGCTCATCAAGTTTTTTGCATCAGATCCCATGATTTATTCCTTTGCTGCATCTGTGTGCCCTTATCGCTACCTAAGTGTAAAGGCTACGGAGGATTTATCCACGATAGAATTGATTTGCTGGCAAACGACTCGGTTTATATCCTGATGCGCGAGATAGTGGGTTGTGTCAGATGTAAATGCGATCCTGAATAAAAATCGCCCTTGCAAATCAACAAAATATAGCCAATTTGCTTAAAAGCTCTGCAAACGGTCGAAATACCGCAGAAAATTACGTTTTGCCTCTTGCCACCTTCCCACTCTGCCGCTAATATTCGTCCCCGTTGTCACCTACAACGTTGCGTTCATAGCTCAGTTGGTTAGAGCACCACCTTGACATGGTGGGGGTCGTTGGTTCGAGTCCAATTGAACGCACCATCCTGCGTCCGTAGCTCAGTTGGTTAGAGCACCACCTTGACATGGTGGGGGTCGGTGGTTCGAGTCCACTCGGACGCACCAGATTTCTTAATCTGGTCTTCTCCCTTTTCCCTCTGTTTCTTCTCTGTATCCAATACGTTAAAAGATTTACACTGTCTTCGTATGCGTTATCAGAAGGAGAATCGCTATGGCAACTTTGTTACAACTTCATTTTGCTTTTAATGGCCCATTTGGCGACGCAATGGCTGAGCAGCTTAAACCGCTTGCCGAGTCGATTAATCAGGAACCTGGTTTTCTGTGGAAGGTATGGACGGAAAGTGAAAAGAACCGCGAAGCCGGTGGGATCTACCTTTTCACTGATGAAAAAAGCGCCCTTGCCTATCTGGATAAACATACTGCCCGTCTGAAGAACCTCGGCGTTGCAGAAGTTATCGCCAAAGTTTTCGATATCAATGAGCCACTGAGTCAAATCAATCAAGCAAAACTCGCCTGACAAGTCTCCATGAAGGGCGGTTAGCGCCCTTTTCATCTCTGTCTGAAATTTCCCAAATTCTAAAAATATCAACCAAACTTATCTGATAACACTAAATTCAAAAGAATACATTCAGGTAAGTAACAATGAAAAAAATTGCCATTGTGGGTGCCGGACCAACAGGGATCTACACTCTCTTCTCGCTTTTACAGCAACCAACGCCGCTTTCTATTTCCATCTTCGAACAGGCTGACGAGGCCGGTGTCGGAATGCCGTACAACGACGAAGAAAACTCTAAATTAATGCTGGCAAATATTGCCAGCATTGAAATACCGCCGATTTATTGTACGTATCTCGAATGGCTACAAAAGCAAGATGCCAGCCATCTACAACGTTACGGCGTTAAAAAAGAAACCTTGCACGATCGTCAGTTTTTACCGCGTATTTTGCTGGGAGAATATTTCCGCGATCGATTTTTACGATTAGTAGATCAGGCGCGACAGCAAAAATTTGAAGTGGCTATTTATGAATCATGCCAGGTTACCGATCTGCAAAGTACAAATGCTGGCGTGATACTTGCTACAAATCAGGATTTACACACAGAGACGTTTGATTTAGCGGTAATAGCCACCGGTCACGTCTGGCCTGATGAAGAAGAAGCAACCCGAACGTATTTTCCCAGCCCGTGGTCGGGTCTGATGGAAGCAAAGATCGATGCCTGTAACGTGGGCATTATGGGAACATCCTTGAGCGGACTGGATGCGGCAATGGCAGTGGCTATTCAGCATGGTTCGTTTATTGAAGAAGATAAACAACGAGTTATCTTTCAACGTGATAGCAACAGTGAAAATCTGCACATTACGTTGATGTCGCGCACGGGCATTTTGCCGGAAGCCGATTTCTATTGCCCCATCCCCTACGAACCGTTACGCATCGTCACAGAACAGGCCTTAAATACAGAAATAGAAAAAGGTGCAGAAGGCCTGTTGGATCGGGTATTCAAATTGATACAGCAAGAAATTAATTCTGCCGATCCAGACTGGAGCCAACGCATAGCGTTAGAGCGCCTCAATGTCGATACCTTTGCGCAAACCTGGTTTGCCGAGCGTAAACAGCATGACCCTTTTGGCTGGGCGGAAGAAAACTTAGCCGAAGTCGAGCAACATAAACGGCAAAAACATACCGTCCCCTGGCGTTATGTCATTCTGCGTTTGCATGAAGCTGTACAGGAAATTGTGCCGCATCTGAATGAACACGACCATAAGCGATTCAGTAAAGGTCTTGCCAGAGTCTTTATCGATAATTATGCGGCAATCCCTTCAGAATCTATAAGACGATTACTGGCCTTACGCGAAGCGGGGATCATTCATATTCTCGCCCTCGGTGAGGACTACGAGATGGAAAACAACGAAACGCGCACAATTCTGAAAACAGCGGATAACAGCTACTCGTTTGATGTTTTTATTGATGCCCGAGGCCAACGTCCACTCAAAGTGAAAGATATTCCTTTCCCTGGGCTACGCGAACAATTGCAGAAAACAGGCGAGGAAATCCCTGATGTTGGTGAAGATTATACGCTACAGCAACCTGAAGAAGTTCGTGGTCGCGTGGCGTTCGGTGCTTTACCCTGGCTGATGCACAACCGGCCTTTCGTCCAGGGACTTACGGCTTGTGCAGAAATTGGCGAGGCTATGGCGCAGGCCATTGTAAAACCTACATCCCGTGCACGTCGGCGTCTTTCGGTTGATTAATCAGCACTCAACAAACTGATGCTGTGCATTGAGACGATAGCGGACTCCGGCACGGATATTGTTTTCACCTTCAATGGCGACGGCGAAGCGCACTCTTTCGCCATCATGATATGCCAGTGCGGCGCTGCCACCAGGCCCGAGGACAATCGAGTCAACCACGCCCGTACTGACTACTGTTGAGTTAGCACCGCTGGCAATGATGTGAACATTATCACCGCTATTAGCAATTTTCGCGTTTGCGCCAAAGCTGGCAATTTGTACCAGATCGCCATTACTGGCGACATGACACCTTTCACCTGGAGTACAGACGCGTACTCGCATCCCGGCATTCGCAATACGGCTACCATCTCCGGCACTGCTGATTCGAGTCGAGTTACCCACCACTGCCACGCGGGCACGCTCGCCTGAGCTGCCAATATGGCTGTTAAAACCCACACTAGCCATCCGTACGCTGTAGCCCGTGCTGGCAATTTGCGCCGCATAACCTGCTGTAACTATTCTGGCGTTATCGTCGCAACACCCGACGCGTGCGTTATCCTCGGCACTGGAGAACTGGCGGCAAAATGTCGGTTCCTCTGGTTCTGTGACCAGTTTTTGCATAGAAGAAACTTCCTGGCGAGCAAAGTTTTCGTCTGTCAGCCATTTGTTCCATGCATACTCAACCAGACTATCTGCCCAATCCGTATACCCTTCGTCGATCAGCGCATGGTGAACATCGGCATAGCTGCCGTCCTGCGGAAAATGGCGCAAAAACCAGCGGTATATGACCGCTCCTACACGCCACTCTCGCAGGTTCTCTCGCGTAATGATCATACGTTAATGTCGGTGATAGCCATCGATCATACATTTAAAGGTTTCGTGCGGAGTACGCCCCGTAGTGCAAAGATAGAGATGACCGAAGATGAAAAAGAGGCTAATAAATGCCAGAGCAAAATGCGCTTGTAATAACCAGTATCTTACGCCAGGAAACGCATCGCCCACGACTTGCGGATAGAGACACAACAGCCCCGTCACCAGTAATAACGGCAGTAATCCATACATCACCCCGACATAGGCTACCTGCTGTAAGGGATTAAATTTAGACTGCATTGTCGCTGGAAAAGGGTGCGCTTCCCCCTGCATAATGCCAGACAGATAAAATCGCGTTTGTTTCGCCGCTCGCCCCAGCCACCCTTGACGACGAATGCGATAGTGGTGACCATTACCCCCAACGGCATTAATCAGAACAAAGCCAAGCCAGCATACCAGTAACAAGAATCCACAAACTTCATGCACAGCAACCAGACTTTTGACCGCAGCTGCGCCCACCAGCGCAAAGTGATTAATTAGCCCACTTGCCAGCAACAATACGAAGAGTAATGCGTTCGACCAGTGCCATAATCTGACCGCCTTGCTGTAAAGATAAATCTTCTCACCATGATCGGTGGCTGATTTCTTCACACCACGAGCACGAAGCAAAGCGTGCAGGCCCAGGACTAACCACATCCCAACCAGCAATAGCCCGGCAATGACCAGCCACACCGGCCAAAATTCAGGGGCGAACTGTGGTACATAGTTCGCCAACTGGCTCTGAAACTGTTCAGCATTTTGCGACGGGTTCATACATTTTCCTTCTTAATCAAATGTTGACCGAACCGGCGATACAAATGCGGTTTCCCGGCACCAGGTAGCTGATATTGATAGTATTTATTTTCCTGTAACCACGCCTGAATTTCTGGGCTATCTTCGCGGCCAAAGATCAATGCGTGTTCCGGGCAGGCGCTGACGCAAATGGGCGGAAACCCTTTTGCCAGCCGGGACTCGGCGCAGAAATCACATTTATCCGCTACTTTAGTCACAGGGTTAAGGTAACGAACCTGGTACGGACAAGCGCCAATGCAATAACTGCAGCCGATGCACTGCGATTTTTCTACCCGCACGATCCCCTGCTCATCACGCCACGACGCCCCTGTTGGGCAAACGTCAATGCAAGGAGCATCTTCGCAGTGCTGGCATGACTGGCGAAAAAAGTGATACAGCGTTTCGTTGTCGTTATCGGTGACAGGAATGTGTGCTATCGATAAACGGCTTCCCTGAGCAGGAACGTAATTGGTCTTGCGACATGCACGGGCGCAAATATTACAACCATTGCACCGTGACTCATCGTGAATCATGGCATACCGAACTTCCTTTTCTTGCCTGGTGTTCGCTAACAGCGAAGACGCAGAACCAGTAAAAAAGATTACTGTTCCCATCCCCAGAACAAATTTGCGTCGAGTGAAGGACATCTGATTATCCCCTAATGCAGTGGCTGCAACTGTCCACCCTGTCCATGACATTTCCCTGAAATTTCAGGGATTCTGAAACTGCTCTACCTCGAACCATTCGCATAAGCCATAAGCCTTGCCATAGCTCATATACCGCTCACTAAACAGGTACAGCACCGCTGTCGATGACTCAACCTGGCGTATATCGGCATATTCAGGGGCAACATCCATCGCGGCTATCGCGGCTTCAATCTGCGCGTCCTGGAAGTAATATGGCGCTTGCCTCAGCATGGCGACTTTGTAGGGTCGCGGATACGTCTGGCACTCAAAACGAACGACATGAGCAATGGCGCGACAAATGTCCTGCTCCACAACTTGCAAAGACATCGCCGCGTAGTTTTCGCTCATGGCCTGCGTTGAGTAATAGTAATCATCGTGAGTTCCCGTGATACAGGCGATATCCGCGTAGTCTCCGTTCTGTTTTATGCCTTCCAGCAAAACAGACAGATCCTCTTCAGCAACCGAATAGGGTGGCGAGAGAAACACGCCGCGCGCCACCAGTTGACCCGCTACCGAATGCTGGCGGATAAACTCTGCCAGGACGTCTGTAGGTTCTGGTTCTGCGATGTCTTCACTGACCGTATCACCGGTGTGACGCATCCCCTGCAACCATTGACACTTCACCTCATCAACTTCGCTGACGCCGGGTAGCGGCAGCTCATCCTGATGGCTCATCTCACCTATTCCTTACGCCGGAAGCAGATTGTGTGCAGCCAGATCGGTGGCAATATCTTCCAACCCCAGACGCTGCAACGTTTCACGTGTCGGACAACCGAGTTGTGGATCCCAGCCCATTTCCTTGTAGAACATCGTGAGAGACGCGTACATATCGTCGCGATCCATTTTGTCAGTTCCTTCGGTAAAGACCGGGATCTGCGGATCCTTGTCGAATACCCAGGAGCAAATAAGATCGTGCTCATTACGCATATCTTTGGTTTGCATCAGTTTTACCGTGTAAGCACGATGCAGTGTAAAGATACGTTCAGCGGCTAAATCTAATTTTTCCTGGGTCATCTCTTCACCGGTGATCGCTTTGAAGAATTTGGCTTCTAAAGCAAGGTCACCACGGTAATTACGGCTCTTCAGCGGCGAAACGGTCATTGGCCAGACCCAGTTGCACAGGGTGACGGCGTTATGCAAACAGACCCGCAACAGTGACCATTTGGCATATTTAATTTTTGCGTCATTGATCGGCGTGTAGTTTTTGGTTTCGTCGTAAGCATCTTCAGAGCCAAAAAGCTCTTTCGCCACTTCACGCTGCAATTTCAACGGCAGACCGGAACCAATAAAGTTAATGTGGGTGTGCGTCATGCAATCGCGGTTGAACATGCAGTTAACAATGGAACCAACTTGCGCCGAGGCTTCATTAGCATGGTGAACCGGATAGCCAAATGGTGACCAGAGTTTATTTTTCGCGTAACCCCAATACTCTTCGCCCAAATTCCAGCGTTCCGCAATGGCATATGAGCCATCAGCCAGGTGGCTCAACTCACCCACGCGATGCGCCAGACGGTAGTAAAAATCTTTGATGAAGTTAACGTCACCCGCTTCCAGCTGATCCCAGCGAATTTCCGCATACTCTTCAGCAGGCAGAACGCGTTTGAACACGCCTTTGCTGTAGCAATACGAAAAATCTCGATGTAGCTGCCCGTAGTTACACCACAGACCATAGTCATCAAACAGATTCAGACCAACCAGATTACCAATGACACGACCATCGTCTTTATCTTCAAAATCTTTCGGCCCGTTCGGGAAGATGGTGGTATGGACAAAGTTTGCTACACAAGTGTTACCGCCGGTGCTGGGCACGCCGAACTCTTTGACCCGAGGAATGTTCATCTGGGTCATACAACGAATTGGGCAAGAGTGGCAGCCGCTCATTTTTACCGTGTATTTCTCTGCCGCCGGACCTAAGTCAAAAACGGATTTATAGGTGCGAAAACCGACCGTGTTCTGATTTCCCGGCGGGATCTCTCCTGTTTCAATCGGGCCGCCTTCCGCCGCTCCCCAGAACAAACCTTTACGCGCCGTCCAGCGAGACTTGGGATCGGAGTACTCCGCCCACGATTGCGGTGTACTTGGCACCACATGGTTGTTATTAGCCCCGATAAGTTCGGTCATCATGTAGTCATTGAGACGTTTCATTTCCTGACGATCGGCAATGTTGACCCCCTTAGTCCCTTCAACTGCAATCGCCTTGAGGTTTTTCGACCCCATTATTGCGCCAGTTCCCGCGCCACCACTGTGATTACGGCTATTCAACATGCCAGAGAGCGGCACAAGGTTTTCACCAGCCTGACCAATAGCTGCCACACAGGTTTCCGGGCTGGTCAAACGACAAATTTCTTCCGTCGTGGCTCGCGTCCCTTTACCCCATAGGAAATCTGCTTTTTCAAGGGTAACTTTGTCATCTTTAATATTCAGCCAAACCGGTGATTTCGCTTTCCCTTCGATAATAATGACGTCGTATCCAGCGAATTTCATTTGCGCGGCAAAAAAGCCGCCCATATGGGCATCGACGACTAAATTTCCTTTGGTAAAAGTGGAAAGTGAGGTGATATTTACGCGAGAACTACAGGGAGCACCAGAGCCAGTTAATGGCCCTGTAGCGAAGACTAATTTATTCGCTTCATCGAAAGGTTTAGTGCCAGCAGGCACTTCGTCATACATAATTTTGTAGCCAAAGCCCATGCCACCGACAAAACTTTTAAACTTACTGGAATCTTCGAGGGTAATATTTCCTGTCGTGAGATTGACTCTTAATATATTACCTGTCCAACCGTTAGCCATGATTTTTTCCTTTGCAAGATTCACACAGTAATATCTTTCCACTCGATAATTTTTAACGCCCCTGTTGGGCAGGCATTTGCGCATTCACCGCATAGCACACATTTCGAGGATTTTTTACTTTCGGTATTTACGGTAGCCATCATCCACGGACATGCTGTGGTACAGGCGCTACAACCAATACAACGTTTATGATCGACGACAATACAGCCTTCTTCCTGCTGCCAGGTAATCGCGCCAATCGGGCAAACGTTCATGCATTGCGGATCTTTACATTGACGACAGGTGTCAGCGGTATAGTTCAGATCGCCATACAGGCCACCGCCTGATCCTATTCCATTGTCGCCAAAGAAATAATTGCGATGAATTTTAATGCGGGAGAAAAAAGTGCCCACTGAGCCATCGTTGAAGTTGGTACAAGAGATTTCACAGCGATGACAGCCTGTGCATCTCGCTCGCTGGGTCACCAGCACCCCTTTGGGGGTATTTATCAACCCAACCGTGCCGCTATCAATATCTTCCTGTTTGCAACCCAAAAGTGACAGTAACGCAGGGGCAATTGTTAAACCAGCAAGGCCTTTTCCTGATATACGCAAGAATTCTAATCGCGTTAAGCCAATATCTAATAGTGGACGTCCAACCGGGTTCATTTATTTCGCATCCTCTTCGCAAACACAGTGCTGACAATTCAGCAGCCTGATATTAAGCATTCAACTAATACGCTGCTGACTCTGTCCCCAACACCAGATATTTTCCCTAACCCGATAGTGTATGAGAAAGATTTAACGCTGATAAACTAATCCTTTATGGTTAGGAGAAAAAATAATGTGATTATTCTGAGCTCTTAACATTGATCGTTATCAATTAAAATCACAAAGTGAAAAATTAAAAGTGGACTGATATTTATTATCATCTGAAATTAATTTCATTTAAGCGACAATTATTTGTGATATTCATTCCAGAAAATAAAAATAACATTATCGTTATACACTTTAATACATATCGCAACTGATATAATTTCATCAGTTGCTATTTATGAAAATTAGCTGTGACTGCGATTGAAAGAAACGTATCAGGATGAAGCGTTGCACTTCATCCTGAACGATCATTTTACCAGCGCGTTAATGACGGTTTCCATCGCCTGTTTTTCCAGTTCACTACGTTGAATGCGTTTATTGGCTAAAGCCGTGCGTAATACGCCAGCGATGACAATATGTTTTGGTTCCTGTCCCAAATCGCGCATTTCCAGCACAACTTTACCGACTACCCTGCACATCTCGCGGTACAGTTCGTCATCTTTTGTTCGATTTCCCATTCTTTATACCTATTTATCATGCCAACTATCAGCATATATCAATCTAATCAATTAAACAAAAACCAAATAAAATCATATAAATAACGCGATAAATTATTTTGACTGTAGCGATTGAGCGATGGTGTATTTATACACCTGATGAACATACACTCCTCCCCCTCTGGCGACCTCACCTCCAGATGTTGCGCAAACAACGAAGTTTTTGCGTAATCTTTTCCCAGGAACGTTAAATCTTTGATAACAATTTATTGTCTGGCGACTTGTATATTTTTTGAAACGCTGTTTTTGTTTTCCTTTTGGATTAATTTCAGCGTATAATGCGCGCCAATTGACTCTTGAATGGTTTCAGCACTTTGGACTGTAGAACTCAACGACTCAAAAACAGGCACTCACGTTGGGCTGAGACACAAGCACACATTCCTCTGCACGCTTTTTCGATGTCACCTATCCTTAGAGCGAGGCACCATCACTTTCGTAATACCGGATTCGCTTTCCGGCAGTGCGCCCAGAAAGCAAGTTTCTCCTATCCTTCTCAACTTAAAGACTAAGACTGTCATGAAAAAGACCAAAATTGTTTGCACCATCGGACCAAAAACCGAATCTGAAGAGATGTTAGCTAAAATGCTGGACGCGGGCATGAACGTCATGCGTCTGAACTTCTCTCATGGTGACTATGCAGAACACGGTCAGCGCATTCAGAACCTGCGCAACGTGATGAGCAAAACAGGTAAAACTGCCGCTATCCTGCTCGATACCAAAGGTCCGGAAATCCGCACCATGAAACTGGAAGGCGGTAATGACGTTTCTCTGAAAGCAGGCCAGACCTTTACTTTCACCACTGACAAATCTGTTATCGGCAACAGCGAAATGGTTGCGGTAACTTATGAAGGTTTCACTTCTGACCTGTCCGTCGGCAACACCGTACTGGTTGACGATGGTCTGATCGGTATGGAAGTTACCGCCATTGAAGGTAACAAAGTTATCTGTAAGGTACTGAACAACGGTGACCTGGGCGAAAACAAAGGTGTGAACCTGCCAGGCGTTTCTATTGCCCTGCCGGCACTGGCTGAAAAAGACAAACAGGATCTCATCTTTGGTTGCGAACAAGGCGTAGACTTTGTTGCTGCTTCCTTTATCCGTAAGCGTTCTGACGTTATCGAAATCCGTGAGCACCTGAAAGCGCACGGCGGCGAAAACATCCAAATCATCTCCAAAATCGAAAACCAGGAAGGCCTCAATAACTTCGACGAAATCCTCGAAGCATCTGACGGCATCATGGTTGCTCGCGGCGACCTGGGTGTTGAAATCCCGGTTGAAGAAGTTATCTTCGCCCAGAAGATGATGATCGAAAAATGTATCCGCGCACGTAAAGTCGTTATCACTGCGACCCAGATGCTGGATTCCATGATCAAAAACCCACGTCCGACCCGCGCAGAAGCCGGTGACGTTGCGAACGCCATCCTCGACGGTACTGACGCAGTAATGTTGTCTGGTGAATCCGCAAAAGGTAAATACCCGCTGGAAGCTGTTTCTATCATGGCAACCATTTGCGAACGTACCGACCGCGTGATGAACAGCCGTCTCGAGTTCAACAACGACAACCGTAAACTGCGCATTACCGAAGCTGTTTGCCGTGGTGCAGTTGAAACTGCTGAAAAACTGGATGCTCCGCTGATCGTCGTAGCAACTCAGGGCGGTAAATCTGCTCGTGCAGTGCGTAAATACTTCCCGGATGCAACCATCCTGGCGCTGACCACTAACGAAAAAACTGCACATCAGCTGGTGCTGAGCAAAGGCGTTGTGCCGCAGCTGGTTAAAGAGATCACTTCTACTGATGATTTCTACCGCCTGGGTAAAGAACTGGCTCTGCAGAGCGGTCTGGCGCACAAAGGTGACGTTGTAGTAATGGTTTCCGGTGCACTTGTACCGAGCGGCACTACCAACACCGCATCTGTTCACGTCCTGTAATATTGCTTTTGTGAATTAATTTGTATATCCAAGCGCCCTGATGGGCGCTTTTTTTATTTAATCGATAACCAGAAGCAATAAAAAATCAAATCGGATTTCACTATATAATCTCACTTTATCTAAGATGAATCCGATGGAAGCATCCTGTTTTCTCTCAATTTTTTTATCTAAAACCCAGCGTTCGATGTTTCTTTGAGCGAACGATCAAAAATAAGTGCCTTCCCATCAAAAAAATATTCTCAACATAAAAAACTTTGTGTAATACTTGTAACGCTACATGGAGATTAACTCAATCTAGAGGGTATTAATAATGAAAGCTACTAAACTGGTACTGGGCGCGGTAATCCTGGGTTCTACTCTGCTGGCAGGTTGCTCCAGCAACGCTAAAATCGATCAGCTGTCTTCTGACGTTCAGACTCTGAACGCTAAAGTTGACCAGCTGAGCAACGACGTGAACGCAATGCGTTCCGACGTTCAGGCTGCTAAAGATGACGCAGCTCGTGCTAACCAGCGTCTGGACAACATGGCTACTAAATACCGCAAGTAATAGTACCTGTGAAGTGAAAAATGGCGCACATTGTGCGCCATTTTTTTTGCCTGCTAATTACTGCTATTGCGTCGCGCGTAACATATTTCCTTGCTCTGGTTCACCATTCTGCGCTGACTCTACTGAAGGCGCATTGCTGGCTGCGGGAGTTGCTCCACTGCTCACTGAAACCGGATACCCTGCCCGACGATACAACGCTTTATCGACTAACTTCTGATCTACAGCCTTATTGTCTTTAAATTGCGTAAAGCCTGCTGGCAGTGTGTACGGCATCGTCTGAACGTTCTGCTGTTCCTCTGCCGACAGGGGGCGATGTACTTCCACATAACGCATTCCGTTCGGTTCTACAGAGTATTTCACCGGCTCATTGATCACTTTCACCGGCGTCCCCGTCCGCACGCTGGAGAACAAGGCTTTAATATCCGGTGCGTTCATACGAATACAGCCCGAACTGACGCGCAAACCGACGCTGTCCGGCGCACTGGTGCCATGAATGAGATATTCGCCATTGCCGTGCGCCAGGCGCATTGCGTAGCGTCCTAGTGGGTTATTTGGCCCGGCAGGAACGACTGGCGGCAATTTTATGCCACGCTCCAGCGAACGCTGCCGAATACCAGCGGTCGGTGTCCAGGTAGGGTTAGGGATTTTCTGCCCAACCCGCGTTTCCATCACTGGCGTTTCCAGCCCCTGCAAGCCAATGCCTATCGGGTAGACCTGCACGATATTTTCTCCTGGCGGATAATAATAAAGACGCAGCTCGGCAAGGTTAACGATAATCCCCTGACGCGGCGCATCAGGTAATAACAGTTGTGAAGGAATCGTTATCGTCGTACCTGGTTTTGGCACCGGGGCGATCGTGTTATTGGCTTCCAGAATCAACATTGCCGCAGTATCAAAACGTCGGGCAATGGCCTGAAGGTTTTTATCCCCCTCTTGCACCGTATACGTTTGATTTTGCCCAACCAGTCGGCTGCCGGTTGGTGGGAGTGGATAATCTACCGCCCAGGCAGCGTGTATGGCGCTAAACGCGCCGATAAGGGTCAGTGTAAGCAGAGACGCGCGTTTCATTGTAAACCTCCTGTATTTGCCGGAGACTCACGCTAAGACGTCGGATGGTGCTTTTGCTTACCTGAAGCCGAAACACTCCTGTGCTGGTCAGAGTAAACATCGACCATCCGGCAATGTGAGTCATCCAGATGAAAGCTGTTCCTTTAGTTTAGCTAAGTGCAGCGGCTTTAGCGCGGATTGCACGAATCATCGCTTCCAGACCTTGTGAACGAGATGGGGTGAGATGCTGAGCAAGCGCCATTTTTTCAAACCACGGGCGAACGTCAAAATTAACAATATCCTGCGGCGTCATCTGGTCATAGAGAATAAAAACAACCGCAATAAGCCCTTTCACAATGGCGGCATCGCTGTCGCCCTGCAATTCAATAATTCCCTGCGCATTCTGGCGCATTACAATCCATACCTGACTCTGACAGCCCTGAATACTATTTTGCGGGTTTCTGTCTTCATCGCGTAATTCCGGCAGACGCTGACCCAGTTCAATAATGTAGAGATATTTCTCTTCCCAGTTGGCGCAGCGTAAAAAATTACGCAGCAATTTTTCTTTATCCGGCAATACAGCCATAGAGCCTCCCTGTTATCCCAGCAGACGATGAATGCGTTGCAATCCTGTCACCAGACGATCCACTTCTTCATGGGTGTTATACATAGCCAACGACGCCCGACACATAGCCGGAACGTTATAAAACGCCATCAACGGCATCGCGCAGTGATGGCCGGTACGCACAGCGATACCGTAGTTATCAAGAAAACTGCCAACATCATAGGCATGATGTTTACCGAGATTAAAGGCGATAACGCCAAGTCTGTCCGGTGGCCCATACAGAGTAAGATCCGGCACTGCTGTCAGTTGTGACAGCGCGTAATGCATCAGATTCTGTTCGTACTCAGCAATGTTGTTAAGCCCCAGAGCTGATACATACTCCAGCGCCGCACCAAGACCAATAATGCCCCCCGTATTGGGCGTGCCGGCCTCAAACCGCCACGGCGCTTTGGTCCAGGTAGTACCCTCGCTAAGGCTGACGGTGGCAATCATAGACCCGCCCCCTTCCCACGGCGGCATCTCCTGCAACAAGGCTTCTTTAACATAAAGAATGCCAATGCCGGTGGGGCCATACAGTTTATGCCCGGAAAAAACGTAGAAGTCGCAATCCAGCGCCTGCACATCCACCGGATGATGCATCACTGCCTGAGCGCCATCCACCAGCACTTTTGCGCCATGCTGGTGCGCAAGTGCGATCATTTCCGGCAGCGGATTTTCCGTCCCCAGTACATTAGACACGTGAGTAATCGCCAGCAGGCGGGTTTTCTCATCAAACAGATTAGGCAACGTCTCAAGTTGCAGCGTGCCGTCCGGATTAAGCGGGATCACCCGCAGCTCTGCGCCAACGCGCGCGCAAAGCATCTGCCAGGGAACAATGTTAGCGTGGTGTTCCATCTGACTGATGATGATGTTATCGCCTGCCCGCACGTTGCTATTGCCCCAGCTATTGGCGACCAGATTGATCCCTTCCGTCGTGCCACGGACGAACACCAGCTCTTCCGCCGAACGGGCATTGATAAACAGCGATGCACGCTTACGCACGTTCTCCATTTTCTCGGTCGCCTGGGCGCTTAACGTATGAATACCGCGATGCACCGCCGCGTAGCCGTGACGATAAAACTCAGCCTCGGCGTCAATCACCTGGCTCGGTTTCTGCGCACTGGCGGCGCTGTCGAGATAAGCCAGCGGCAAACCGTTCACCTCACGCGAGAGCACCGGAAAATCGGCCCGTACCTTCTCAACGGAAAAAGTCATCTTGCACCTCCCGGCAGCCGTTGGCCGATTCGAGCCAGCACCTGCTGTTTAAGACCCTCATCGCGCAAGGCTTCCGTCAGTTCGGCGGCAAAGGCATAGATGATCATCTGCTGGGCATCCTGCTGATTGATCCCGCGAGAACGCAGATAGAACATTTGCTCATCATCAATACGCCCGACCGTTGCGCCGTGGCTGCATTTCACATCATCGGCATAAATTTCCAGTTGCGGTTTGGTATCCACTTCCGCCAGCTTGCCCATCAGCAGATTATTATTGGTCATCTGGCCGTCAGTCTTGATGGCATACTGCGCGACATTAATCAAACCATTAAATACCGCGCGCCCTTTGTCGCTGACGATAGTTTTGTGCAACTGGCGGCTGTTACAAAAACCTTTATTGTGTTCCAGCCAGGTGCGGGTATCGCACACTTCATTTTTCACCGGCATCGCCAGGCTATTAATCCGCAGCGTACTGTTTTCGCCATTAAGTTGCGTACTGGTGTTGTGCCGTAACACTGCGCCACCAAGCAGAAAACTGTGGCTAGATGCGGTGGCATCGTCTGCCAGCAGCAAATCGTTATGGGCAAAGTGGTGACTGACCGGGTTTTCAAACGCCAGCTTGATATGCTGCAAGTGGGCGTTCGCTGCGACGTTAATAGTGAAGCGCGCGCCGGTAAAATGGCGGGCATCATTAAGGCTGACAAAATGTTCAATCACCGTCGCTTCCGCGCCTTCCGCCAGTTCCAGATGATGGCGATAATGGGCAGTGTTCACCTCTTCACCTGACACGCCCTGGGTAATATGCATTAACAGCAATGGCTTTACAGGCCGTTGACCGCGCTTCACCGCAATATGCGTAACGCTTTGCGCCAGGCTTTCCGTCAGATGCAGAAACACTTCTGGCTGAATAGCATCGGGTAGCCCCTGGCGTTCGTCGTTTATGCTCACGTCATATCCGCTGCCTTCAGTTGCATCGCTCAGTGCTGGCATGTAACGTCCATCGACAAACACCAGTCGCACGGCGTCTAACGTTAAGGCTAAGGCATCACGCTGCTGTGGGGATATCTCCCCCGCAATGCTGACAAACTGGCTATTGGTCAGCCCTTCCAGCGGCGTATATTTCCAGTGCTCATGTTTACGCGTCGGCAGACCGGTACGCAGCAATTGTTGTAAATGCTGCTGCGCTTGCGGGGAGCGTTTTGCCCCTTCAGCCTCAAACAAGTGATGCCACTGTTGCAGCACGTTACTGCTGTTCACTAAGCCAGCCATAACCCTGCTCCTCCAGTTGTTTGACCAACGTGAAATCGCCGGATTTCACAATTCGCCCCTGATACAGCACGTGGACGTAATCAGGCTTGATGTAGTCAAGAATGCGTTGGTAGTGCGTCACGATGATGAATGAACGCTTGCCATCACGCAGCGAGTTCACGCCATCGGCAACCACTTTTAATGCGTCGATATCCAGCCCGGAGTCCGACTCATCAAGAATGCATAACTCCGGCTCCAGCACTGCCATTTGCAAAATATCGTTGCGCTTTTTCTCGCCACCGGAAAAACCAACGTTAACCGAACGGGTTAATAAATCTTCCGGCATCTTCAACAGGGCGATTTTCTCTTCCATCAAATCCTGAAAATCGAAGCGGTCGAGGGTTTCCTGACCGCGATAACTACGCACCGCATTGAGCGCCGTTTGCAGGAAAAACTGGTTACTGACGCCAGGGATTTCCACTGGATACTGAAAAGCCATAAAGATCCCTTCGCCTGCACGATCTTCCGGCGACAGCTCTAGCAAATCTTTGCCTTTAAACTCAACCGAGCCGCCCGTCACTTCATAATCTTCGCGCCCGGCAAGCGTTGCCGATAAGGTACTTTTGCCCGAACCGTTTGGCCCCATAATGGCGTGAACTTCGCCGGGACGAACGTCGAGGCTTAATCCGCGCAGGATAGCTTTATCTTCCACGCTGACGTGTAAATCTTTAATACTTAACATGTTTATTCCTTATCCGACGCTGTGTTCAAGACTGATGGCGAGGAGTTTTTGTGCTTCAACGGCAAATTCCAGCGGCAGTTCCGAGAACACGTCTTTGCAGAAACCGTTAACAATCATCGAGATGGCGTCTTCTTCGCTGATCCCGCGTTGCAGGCAGTAAAAGAGCTGATCTTCACCAATACGCGATGTCGTTGCCTCGTGCTCCAGTTGTGCGCTGTTATTGCGACATTCGACATACGGGAAGGTATGCGCCCCGCAATTAGCGCCAATCAGCATTGAGTCGCACTGAGTGAAGTTGCGCGCATTGGTTGCCGTCGGCATGATTTTCACCAGGCCGCGATAGCTGTTCTGGCTGTGTCCGGCAGAGATCCCTTTCGAGATAATGGTCGATTTGGTGTTCTTACCGATGTGGATCATCTTGGTGCCGGTATCAGCCTGCTGATGACCGCTGGTCAGCGCCACTGAGTAAAACTCACCAATGGAGTTATCGCCGCGCAAAATACAGCTTGGGTATTTCCAGGTAATGGCTGAACCGGTTTCCGATTGCGTCCACGACATTTTGCTGTTTTCGCCTTCGCACAGAGCACGCTTGGTGACGAAGTTGAGAATACCGCCGGTGTTGTTATCGCCAGGGAACCAGTTTTGCACCGTGGAATATTTCACCTCGGCGTTTTTATGGATGATGACTTCCACCACCGCCGCGTGTAGCTGGTAGCTATCACGCACTGGTGCGGAGCAGCCTTCAATGTAGCTGACGTAGCTGTCTTCGTCGGCTACCAGAATGGTGCGCTCAAACTGCCCGGTTTTTTCTGCGTTAATGCGAAAATAGGTGGAAAGTTCCATCGGGCAGCGCACGCCTTTAGGTACATAAATAAACGTACCGTCGGAAGCCACCGCTGCATTGAGCGCGGCAAAAAAGTTGTCATTCCCAGGCACCACGGTGCCGAGATATTTCTTCACCAGCTCCGGGTGCTCATGAATCGCTTCGCCAAAGGAACAGAAAATGATCCCCTGCTCCGCCAGTTTTTCGCGATAAGTGGTGGCAACCGAAACAGAATCGAAAATGGCATCCACCGCCACCTCTTTGCCTTCCCGCACCGGTACGCCCAACTGCTCAAATGCCGCTTCAACCTCTTTACTTAAAAAAGCGTTTGCGCCGGTTTGTTGCACCGCGCCCGGTTCAGAAACACAGGTGTCATCGCAGTTACCACATGAAGGCGCGGAGTAATAGCTATAATCCTGATAATTCAGCTTATCGTAGTGCGCCTTCAACCAGTGCGGCTCTTCCATCTCCAGCCATGCGCGAAAGGCGTTGAGACGAAACGCCAGCATCCACTCCGGTTCATTACGCTTCGCCGAGATTGCGCGCACCACCTCTTCGTTTATGCCCTTAGCCAGCTCATCAGTGGCTAACTGGGTGAAGAATCCTTCTTTATAATTCAGCGAGCCGCCAGTCCAGGTTTTGACATCGTCAGTTGCTTCAGTATTACGAGACATAGTACCGCCTATACCCCGAAGCTTTCGCCACAGCCACATTCATTCTGGGCTTTCGGGTTGTGAAATTTGAATATCTGATTGAGTCCTTCGCGAACGAAATCGACTTCCGTGCCATCAATAAACGGCATTGCTTGTAGCGGGACATACAGCTTCGCGCCGTCTTGTTCAAACAGCAGATCGTCTTTGTCCGGCTCGCTAACACTGTCGAGTACATAGCCAAAGCCCGCGCAACCCGTTTGCTTCACGCCTAAGCGCACGCCGACCATACCTGGCTGCTTTGCCACCAGCTCGCGGATGTGCACCGCCGCTGCGGGTGTCAGCGTTAAGCCTTGCCAGGCGAAATCCTGTGGATTAAAGGTTCCTGAATGCATGTCCATCGATTTACCTCACTTCATCGCTTTCAGCGTATAACAGCATGTTAGTGATAATGATTATCAGTTCAACCCAGCAAACGCAGGGGCTTTACCGTAAAACATGCTTTTTGCCTGCATTTAATAAGCATAGACCCTGATGTGCGGCTTAACAGGCACGCTAAGAATTAGGTATCTCATTGTTAGTTAATGATTATTACCGGAGGGCATTTAAGACTGTGATGGAAAAGAAAAAGTTGTATTGAAAATGACTATTTAAGAGATAGGTAAAAAGTGACTCGTTCAGAAATAAGAAAACCCTTAAGTATGTTCAACACAGACTTAAGGGTTTCTACCCCATCCGGCGCTTATCTCCGGCACTCACAGTGGCTTAGCTCTTGAAGGGGCGATAAGAATAATCTCATAAAGCTAAGCCAGCGTTGGTAGTGACTCCAACTTACTGATAGTGT
>NZ_AEJZ01000002.1:0-25487 GCF_000208525.1 Escherichia sp. TW14182 | reverse complement strand
CTTACGCTACGTACTTCTCGGGGCGCTTACGGTAATCCAGACTATTCGAGGCAATATTGCGTATGAAGCTGCCATCAATTTTTAATAAATTGGCATTCACATTTTTTAGCCGCGCATAACTGGCGTAGCCGGTGCCGAAATCATCAATTGCAATTTGACATCCTAACTCCTGAAGATGCAGCAACGTATTCTGCGCCTGCTTAACATTGGTCAGGGTATTACTCTCGGTTACCTCAAAGATAAGCTGCCACGCTTCTATTTGATATTTACTTAAAAATTTACTGATATCTAAAGGGAAACTCGCCTGACAAACGGAAGTTGGCGACAGGTTAATAGCAAACCGACGAGCTGGCATTTTTTCTCTATTTTCCGCCATAAATTGCAGTGTATGCTCGATAACCCACATGTCGATACTGGACGATAAGCCAAACTCATGCGCGACCGGTAAGAAATTGTCAGGATTGATGAGTTCGCCATTATCTCCTTTCATGCGCAGCAGAATTTCATGATAAACATCACCGCGCACCCCTGTAATCGGCTGAGCCATCAGGCAAAAATCGTTATGCTCAAGCGCCTGTTGTAGCCGATTCATCATCGCCACCTTGTCTTTCAATTCACGTTGTAAATACATTGCCCCGCGACGCTGCATATTTTCCGGAGTATTGGTCACGATAGAAAGTTCGGCAACCGTATTTAGCTCTCCCAGCAGCAGATATATATGATTAACCGGTGAGCGGACATAGCAATAACTGACGCCAATCTGAGGCTGTAACGGCATTCCATCCCAAAAGAAACGAAACTGCTTCAGATGATTATCCAGCGTGGTAATGCGCTCCTGGTATGATTCTGTATTCAGTCGCAACGCAAGGTCGTTACCGGAAAGCTGATAAACAGCTTCGCCCGGTTCCAGCAACGGTGTCAGCCAGTGTGAAAGTTTTTGTTTATATTGAATGCGTAGCATGATGCCATAGTTCTTTACCAGCATTTCCATGCCGGGGATGCGTAAATAACATAGCGCGGACCAGGGAGCATCACGCAATGCGCGATTCAGGGCACGAATGTTTGGCAGATGAACAACCGGATCCACATATGCAAGCCGTTGAATGCGTCTGACCACCGCTCGCTGACGGGTTGCCAGAACAGCCATATAATTCACAATAAAAGAAAATACCAGATAACTGGAGGAAGTTATGGTAAGTTGCGTGGTATATCCAGGATAAAGGGGAATGTAATTCTGATAGCTGTGAATGCTGATCATCAGCACTACCGCCCAGAGCAGTGATATAAACTTATAGCCATAGCGCATTGCTCCCCACATCATCAGCGGTAGCAATAACGATAACGTATAGTTGGTGCTAAAAATTGTGCTTTTTTCATTTAATGGCATACATAGCAACAACAACAACGCACCCAATGCAAGCAACCAGATCGCAAATTCTTTTTTGGTAACCTTTTTGTCAACCTGCTGTTTTAATTGCGAATAATAGCTACGTAAATAAAACGGATTCCGCACCACCCGAATGATGAAGTAGCACAGTGGGACGCCGATAAGATTACCTACCAGCAAGGCCTGGTAATTGATTAATGTCCCGAGGTTAAAGGGCATAACCCCTACCAGATTATCTCTGCTCGCCAGTAACCCTACAAATGCCGCAAACTGGAAAAGTACCAGAAACAACGTTGCAGGAAAAACAATCTGCCAGAAAATTCGCTGGGAAATTAAGCGGATATCACCATGTGAAACGTTGTTACGCCGGGGAGAAAAGACCCTGTAACCGCCCCAACAAATAATAATAATGATAATAAAATTAGCTGTTAACGAAAGCGTTTCATAAAGGCCAAGCTCCGCATACTTACGAACAAAAATGCCTAATGCTATACCCGGTAATGCAGCCCAGCTAAAAAACATCATCATGCTGATCATCAGAGCCAGGGGCAGATAAAAGAGAAAGACTTCACCGGAGGAAATATGCGCAAAAGTATTTATTTGTGCGAAAATGGGCAAGATTAAAGAAGGCAGGATCAGCGGAAGCCCCCACCATTTATCACGTATTTTTATATAAGTTGCATTCAGTTTCATAGATGCTCAACAGAATTCCCCACATCCTGAAAGGGGTGTATTCAGACAGGCATCCCACCTGAATTCGACGGATGATTATTCATCACTATAGAGAGTATCGATTCTAAGTGTCATATGAAAGTTCCAATTGATATATATCAAACAAAATAACCATGATTAATGAATTATTACGTTTATCATGTTAAGCCATCATTATTACATCATTGTTGTAAATAATTAAATCAACTTCCATAACATTAGAATATGTATCCGCTGACGCTTTTTTACATAATAGAGAATTGACCATTTTGCCCAGGTGTGCCTTAATGTAAGTACCGTCCACAGAGTGGGACATACTTCAAGGAACCTTTTGTGAGTCAGGCAACCAGTATGCGAAAACGACACCGATTTAACAGTCGCATGACCCGTATCGTACTGCTCATCAGCTTTATCTTCTTCTTTGGTCGCTTTATCTACTCGTCCGTTGGTGCCTGGCAGCATCATCAGAGCAAAAAAGAAGCGCAGCAATCCACTCTCTCTATCGAATCCCCGGTACAACGTTAGCGGTTACCTTCTCCATTTTAACTTAACAAGACGGCGCATTGCTGCCCGATGTTTTTGCTCTTTGTAGTTAACAAAGCGGCAAGCATTCTTTCACCTTAAATTTCACCCATTGTCCCGACTGACGTAGATCCTGCCTTAGAAGGCATAAGCTCTAAATTAATACATATATTTAAATTATATTTATTTAATAATTTATTTCTCGCATGAATTTTCATAAATTTAATCTATTACTTTATACGCAATACATTTACTTTGCTCTTTTGATGATCTTAAATATCTTATTTTTCGTAATGTGTATAACAAGGAATAGTGATGAAATTTAAAAAATGTCTTCTGCCTGTGGCAATTTTAGCGTCATTCACCCTAGCTGGATGCCAGTCAAACGCTGACGATCATGCCGCCGATGTTTATCAAACCGATCAACTGAATACAAAACAAGAAACCAAAACTGTTAATATTATTTCTATTCTTCCTGCCAAAGTTGCCGTAGACAACTCACAAAATAAACGGAACGCACAAGCCTTCGGCGCACTTATTGGCGCAGTCGCTGGCGGCGTTATTGGCCATAACGTCGGCTCCGGCAGTAACTCTGGAACGACGGCAGGTGCAGTTGGCGGCGGAGCCGTAGGTGCGGCGGCAGGTTCTATGGTGAATGATAAAACCTTAGTGGAAGGTGTTTCTTTAACATACAAAGAAGGCACCAAAGTGTATACCTCCACCCAGGTGGGTAAAGAGTGCCAGTTCACGACGGGTTTAGCCGTTGTTATTACCACTACGTATAACGAAACGCGTATTCAGCCAAATACAAAATGTCCTGAAAAAAGCTAATAATCAGGAGGATTCATGAAGAAGGTTTTACTTTGCGCCATCTTAGCCGCCTTAAGTAGTTCAACTTTCGCCTCTTCATTACAGGATCAACTCTCTGCTGTCGCAGAAGCGGAACAGCAAGGCAAAAATGAAGAGCAAAGGCAGCATGACGAATGGGTAGCGGAGCGCAACAGGGAAATCCAGCAAGAGAAGCAACGGCGTGCAAATGCCCAGGCCGCCGCTAACAAAAGAGCGGCAACGGCAGCGGCAAATAAGAAAGCTCGTCAGGATAAACTGGACGCCGAAGCCACTGCGGACAAAAAGCGCGATCAAAGTTATGAGGATGAGCTGCGCAGCTTAGAGATTCAGAAACAAAAACTGGCGCTGGCGAAAGAAGAAGCCCGCGTTAAGCGAGAAAACGAATTTATCGATCAGGAACTGAAGCACAAAGCCGCGCAAACCGATGTTGTGCAGTCAGAAGCTGATGCTAACAGGAATATGACTGAAGGCGGTCGCGATTTAATGAAGAGCGTAGGTAAAGCAGAAGAGAATAAATCGGACAGTTGGTTTAATTAATCGATGTTAGTAACTTCAAGCCTATAATTCTTGAGGATAAAAAACCCTCTGTAGTAACAGAGGGTTTTGTTCATTCATAGTGCAGGGTCAAATCATTCCCACTCAATAGTCGCAGGCGGCTTGCCGCTGATGTCATACACCACGCGGGAAATACCGTTCACTTCATTGATAATGCGATTGGAAACACGACCGAGGAAATCGTACGGCAGGTGCGCCCAGTGTGCGGTCATAAAGTCGATAGTTTCGACAGCACGCAGAGAAACAACCCAATCATACTTACGACCATCGCCCATTACGCCAACGGAACGAACTGGCAGGAAGACAGTGAACGCCTGGCTGACTTTGTCGTACAGATCCGCTTTACGCAGCTCTTCAATGAAGATGGCATCCGCACGGCGCAGCAGGTCGCAGTACTCTTTCTTCACTTCGCCCAGAACACGAACGCCGAGACCCGGCCCCGGGAACGGATGACGGTACAGCATGTCGTACGGCAGGCCCAGCTCCAGACCAATCTTACGCACTTCGTCTTTGAACAGCTCTTTCAGCGGTTCAACCAGGCCCATCTTCATCTCTTTCGGCAGGCCGCCAACGTTGTGGTGAGATTTGATAACGTGCGCTTTACCGGTTGCAGACGCGGCAGATTCAATAACGTCAGGATAGATAGTTCCCTGCGCCAGCCACTTCACATCTTCCAGTTTCAGGGCTTCTTCATCGAAGACTTCAACAAAGACACGACCGATGATTTTACGTTTTGCTTCCGGATCGTTTTCGCCAGCCAGTGCTGACAGGAAGCGATCTTCTGCCGGAACGTGAACAATGTTCAGGCCGAAGCGATCGCCAAACATATCCAGAACCTGCTCTGCTTCGTTGAGACGCAGCAGGCCGTTGTCGACAAATACGCAGGTCAGGTTTTTACCAATTGCACGGTGCAGCAGCATCGCAGTAACGGAAGAGTCCACGCCACCAGAGAGGCCAAGGATCACTTTATCGTCGCCCACCTGCTCGCGGATGCGGGCTACCGCGTCGTCGATAATTTTCGCCGGTGTCCACAGGGCTTCACACTGGCAGATATCACGCACAAAACGCTCCAGCATACGCATACCCTGACGGGTGTGAGTCACTTCCGGGTGGAACTGCACACCATAGAAGCGTTTTTCTTCGTTAGCCATAATGGCAAACGGGCAGCTTTCGGTGCTGGCTACGGTGACGAAATCTTGAGGAATCGCAGTTACCTTATCACCGTGGCTCATCCACACGTCAAGCAGCGGTTTGCCATCTGCGCTTAATGCATCTTCGATACCATGAATCAGCGCGCTATCAGTTTGTACTTCAACCTGCGCATAACCAAATTCACGTTCGTTAGAGGCTTCAACATGACCACCTAACTGCATCGCCATAGTCTGCATACCATAGCAAACGCCAAATACCGGTACGCCTGCTTCAAAGACATACTGCGGCGCACGCGGGCTGTTTTCTTCGGTGGTACTTTCCGGGCCGCCGGAAAGAATAATGCCGCTTGGATTGAAGTCACGAATTTGTGATTCTGTCACATCCCACGCCCACAGTTCGCAGTAAACACCCAGTTCACGCACGCGGCGCGCAACCAGTTGAGTGTACTGAGAACCGAAGTCCAGAATGAGGATGCGATGCTTATGAATGTTTTCCGTCATTGACGCTTATTCCGAGGCAAGTGAAACAGATAATATAAATCGCCCGACATGAAGTCGGGCGAAGAGAATCAGGAGCCCAGACGGTAGTTCGGGGACTCTTTGGTGATGGTCACGTCGTGAACGTGGCTTTCCTGAATGCCCGCACCGCTGATACGTACAAACTCCGCTTTAGTACGCAGTTCGTCGATAGTACCACAGCCGGTCAGCCCCATACAGGAGCGCAGACCGCCCATCTGCTGGTGGATGATCTCTTTCAGGCGGCCTTTGTACGCTACGCGACCTTCGATACCTTCCGGCACCAGTTTGTCAGCGGCGTTGTCGCTCTGGAAATAACGGTCAGAAGAACCTTTGGACATTGCGCCCAGAGAGCCCATCCCACGGTAAGATTTGTAAGAACGCCCCTGGTAGAGTTCGATTTCACCCGGAGATTCTTCAGTACCTGCCAGCATGGAACCTACCATCACCGCGCTTGCACCAGCAGCGATAGCTTTCGCAATATCGCCAGAGAAACGAATACCACCATCAGCGATAACCGGAATACCGGTGCCTTCCAGGGCTTCTACTGCATCAGCAACGGCAGTGATCTGCGGAACACCTACACCAGTAACGATACGAGTCGTACAAATAGAGCCAGGACCGATACCGACTTTAACCGCGCTGCAACCTGCTTCTGCCAGCGCGCGAGCACCAGCAGCCGTTGCCACGTTGCCGCCGATGATTTGCAGATCCGGATATTTAGCACGGGTTTCACGGATACGCTGCAGAACGCCTTCAGAATGGCCGTGAGAGGAGTCGATCAGCAGAACGTCAACGCCTGCGGCAACCAGCGCATCAACACGCTCTTCGTTTCCAGCACCCGCGCCAACCGCTGCGCCAACACGCAGACGACCTTGTTCATCTTTACACGCGTTCGGTTTACGTTCCGCTTTCTGGAAGTCTTTCACGGTGATCATGCCGATCAGGTGGAATTCATCATCAACCACCAGCGCCTTCTCAACGCGTTTTTCGTGCATTTTTGCCAGCACAACTTCGCGGGCTTCACCTTCACGCACGGTCACCAGACGCTCTTTCGGCGTCATGTAAACGCTAACCGGTTGGTTCAGATCGGTCACAAAACGCACGTCACGACCGGTGATGATGCCGACCAGTTCGTTTTCTTCAGTAACGACCGGGTAGCCCGCAAAGCCATTACGTTCAGTCAGTTCTTTCACTTCGCGCAGCGTCGTGGTTGGAAGAACCGTCTGTGGGTCAGTCACCACGCCAGATTCGTGTTTTTTCACACGGCGAACTTCTTCAGCCTGGCGTTCAATAGACATGTTTTTGTGGATAAAGCCGATACCGCCTTCCTGAGCCAGAGCAATAGCCAGGCGCGCTTCCGTTACGGTATCCATTGCTGCGGAGAGCATAGGGATATTCAGACGAATAGTTTTCGTCAGCTGGGTGCTGAGGTCAGCAGTATTCGGCAGAACGGTAGAATGAGCAGGAACGAGGAGAACGTCGTCAAATGTGAGAGCTTCTTTAGCGATACGTAGCATGGGCAATATCTCGACCAGAGTGGTTAATAAATATTGCCGTGGCATTATACAGAGCGTAACCGATTGCATCTACCCCTTTTTGCAAATAATGCTTGCTATCCCCAGAAGGCGGGTTACTATCGATTGAATAACTTGCTGATTTAGAATTTGATCTCGCTCACATGTTACCGTCTCAATCCCCTGCAATTTTTACCGTTAGCCGCCTGAATCAAACGGTTCGTCTGCTGCTTGAGCAGGAGATGGGACAGGTGTGGATCAGCGGTGAAATCTCGAACTTCACACAACCGGCCTCCGGTCACTGGTACTTTACGCTCAAAGACGATACCGCCCAGGTTCGCTGCGCGATGTTCCGCAACAGCAACCGCCGGGTTACCTTTCGCCCACAGCACGGGCAACAGGTTCTGGTTCGCGCCAACATTACGCTGTATGAGCCGCGCGGTGATTATCAGATTATCGTCGAGAGTATGCAGCCAGCCGGTGAAGGCTTGTTGCAACAGAAATACGAACAGCTAAAAGCGAAGTTGCAGGCTGAAGGTTTGTTCGATCAGCAACTAAAAAAACCTCTCCCCTCCCCCGCGCACTGTGTCGGTGTGATTACATCCAAAACCGGCGCGGCGCTGCACGATATTTTGCATGTGTTAAAACGTCGAGATCCTTCTCTGCCGGTGATTATTTACCCTACCGCCGTACAGGGCGATGATGCGCCGGGGCAAATCGTTCGCGCAATTGAACTGGCGAACCTGCGCAACGAATGCGACGTCTTGATCGTCGGTCGCGGCGGCGGTTCGCTGGAAGATTTGTGGAGTTTTAACGACGAGCGCGTGGCGAGGGCGATTTTTGCCAGCCGTATTCCGATTGTCAGCGCCGTCGGTCATGAAACCGATGTGACTATCGCCGACTTTGTTGCCGACCTACGCGCACCAACCCCCTCTGCCGCCGCCGAAGTGGTGAGCCGCAATCAGCAGGAGTTACTGCGCCAGGTGCAATCTTCCCGCCAGCGGCTGGAAATGGCGATGGATTATTATCTCGCCAACCGTACCAGGCGCTTTACGCAGATCCACCATCGTTTACAGCAGCAACATCCGCAGTTACGTCTGGCGCGCCAGCAAACCATGCTGGAGCGGCTGCAAAAGCGGATGAGCTATGCACTGGAAAATCAACTCAAACGAGTCGTGCAGCAACAGCAACGGCTTGAACAGCGTCTGAATCAGCAAAATCCTCAACCACGCATTCATCGCGCGCAGACTCGCATTCAACAACTGGAATATCGCCTGGCAGAAACTCTGCGAGCACAGCTTAGTGCAACGCGTGAACGCTTTGGTAATGCAGTGACACATCTGGAAGCCGTGAGTCCACTATCCACGCTGGCGCGTGGCTATAGCGTCACCAGCGCCGCCGATGGGACAGTGCTGAAGCAAGTTAAGCAGGTGAAAACGGGCGATACGTTGACCACGCGGTTAGGTGATGGCGTGGTGATTAGCGAAGTCAGTGCTGTAACAAAAACGCGTAAACCGCGTAAGAAAGCGGCTAATCCGTAGGCCGGATAAGATGCGCCAAGCATCGCATCCGGCACAGGCTCTCGCTCATGCCGGATGCGGCGTAAGTGTTACTGGAAGCAGGTGGCAAACCCTGATGTCGTCGCCGGGGAGATTGCACAGTCCAATGAGCCCGCCGGTTCAATGATACCGCAATAGAGGCTGCCAGAGCGGCTTTGCGATAAATACGGGAAGCTGGGCGATGACGGCCATCCCAACGCGCTAAAGCTGGAATGCAGCGTTTGCAGTTCGCTGTATTCCGGTGCATTCCCCAGTCTGCCGCACTGTTTCGCCAGATCCCATTTACTGCTGTCAACCGTATGCGCCAGCGCCCAGATTTCATTATTGACGACCGGCGTTACCGCTGCGACAGCATTCGACGGCAGTTCTGACTTCAGCAACGGACGGTGCAATGTTTTGCCGCTTACCGTCTCGGTGTCGCTCATATGCCCCCAGAAGTAGGCACTTGCCACGTTCGGGCTGGTCACTACTGTGAAAATGGCATCCATCGTCGCGGTGATGCTGGTGTTATCGGTCAGCGTCACCGTCAGCGGCGTTTTATATCCAGGCGTATTATCCTGTTTAATCATAAACGTCGCCGTACCGTCAGAACCGGTGGTTCCCTGAAGTGTATTACCGCTATCGGATAACGTGACCATCGCGCCAGTGAACGGCTGAACGCGCAGGTCATCCATCGCCGCCACGTCGCCATACAAAGTCGCCCCTGGGTTGCGTGGCACGGCATCACCGCGCGTCAGTGTAAAGGCCACGTTCGGCACCGGTTTCCCGGCGCTGTCTTTCACTGTGACCGTCACCGGCATAGATTCCCCTTTCTTCACCTTCGCAGCCTGAGTGGTAGCGTCAAATACCGTTGAGGTGAGCGTTACGGTAGACACCGAAACGTTAGGGTTCAGCAAGCAGGCCTGCAATGCGCGGCTTCTGCTCGCCGCCTCAGCCTGGCCATTATACAAATCGACAGTCGCGCATCTGTTGGCTCCGCTGGTATCACACGTCGAGTCCACTGCCCACCAGGCATACCCCGATGACTCCACCGGCCAGCCGGTATCAGCCATCAATGTTCCATTGGGATGACGGTTATACAGCGATATAAGTTGCTCGTTGGTCGGCCAGCGCGCGGCCTCACACGCCGCCGTGCCGCTACGTTCCCTTTCCTGAACAGTAGGCACAAGCCAACTTTCACTATTTAAATCCTTAACGTGAACGCCTGAGGTGTTCGTTAACTCAGCCTTTATTTTAGGCCGCACAAAAACGGTGCCATCTGCCGCCGTCACCGTTTCCGCCATATGCCCCCACATGTTGGCTACGCTAACGTCCGGGCTGGTGAGAACCGTGAAAATTGCGTCCAGCGAGTCGGTTAGCATAGGGCTACTGCCAAGTGCTGATGCGGTTATCGGTGTTCTAAGACCGGTCGAGCTATCCTGGTGAAGATTCAGCGTCGCTTTACCCTGAGCATCGGTCTGAATAACCAGATAACTGGTATTACTCCGACCATTCATGCTGGCGCTTTGTATGGTTTGTGCTGGGTTGAACGTATCGGCCACCAAATCATCCGTCGTTACCGTTTCGCTGAGCGATGTGCCCGCACGATTGTAACTGGCGGCACGCAAAATCCCCACCGACTCAAATGCCGCAGGAGAGCCATCTGGTCGGGTCACCGTAATCGTCAGCGGCAGCGGTGAGCCTTTATGCGCTTTTCCGGCCGGCAACGAACTATCCCAGTTTTCCACCGCCGTGGTCAGGGTAATTTTGCCTACCGACTCCGCACTCTCCAGGCAGGTCTGGAAGTTGAGATCTGTAGCATCTGAAGCTGCCTGCCCAGTCGTTCCCGATTTGAGATTAATGTACTGATAACTGATCTTCGCTGTGCCTGGACTGGTGACTACGCTTCGCGACCAGAAGTACGGTCTTGGCAATGTTGACTTATCGAGCGGCCAGCCCTGTGCCGTTTCAATGGTTCCCGAAGGATACGCTTCATATAACGATTGCAAATCGTTAATAGACGGCAGTTTATCTTTACAACCTCCCTGCATACCACTCAGCGCATTAGCGATAGTCAGTCGCTGCCAGTTCTCATTGTTGACAATAAGCCCGTTTGAAGAACCTGCCTCCACTTTTAACAATGGACGTTTAAATACCTTGCCGTTATGTGCTGTTAAGGTTTCCGGCATATGCCCCCAGAAATTCGCTTTTGGCGTATCCGGGCTGGTGATGGCAGTGAAAATAGCACTCAGGGTATTCGACGTTATTGCGCTACCGTCATCGATTTCCGCCGTCAGTGGAATACGCGTCCCCTTCCCATTATTGGGCTGATATAGCGTAAATGTCGTCGAACCATCAGCCCCAGTCACGCTGTAATATTTATTGCCATCATCAAGGTAGTCGCTACTGTTACTGTAGCTGTCCCCTACATGTAACAACCGTGACTGGTTATCCATGCTAATCGAATTCGGGTTACGGGGCAGTGTGATACCATGATTCAGCGTAAACGGTACATAGCCCAGCGGGTTACCCTGCGCATCTCGGGTCGTCACTACCATAGTGATTTGATCCCCGACTTTGTTGTAATCCGTTCTGACTTTTACCGCATCGTTACCATCATATTTAGCCGCCTGGGCTGACCTCAACTCAATGGTGCTAACCGACGGGTTTGCCGTTGTCTGACAGGTCAAATACCCGTTGTCCGTTGCCGCCAGACTACTGCTGGTGCCGCCGTTAAGCTGCACGCCTTTATATTTACGATCGCCAATACTGTTCTGGTCCGGCGTACTGGAGTCATAGGATTTCAGTATCGGCCAGCCGTCAACCGAGTGCCCGTGCCAGGCGCCAGAGAGCGCGACCAGCGAGTTCATGGAGGGGACATAATCCGTACCACAGCCGCCATTACTGTTCTTCGCTGCCTGCGCTTCTGTAAACAGCGCCCAGATTTCGTTATCTTCTTCCGGCCCCTTGCGTTTATTGCCGGGGCTACCGGTCAACTCTGAAAACAGGATCGGGCGCTTAAACGTCAGACCACCTGCCGTTAGCGTTTCCGGCATGTGCCCCCACATTTTTGCTTTTGCACTATCCGGGCTGGTGACGACGGTGAAAATGGTATCCATCGATGCATTTTTTGTTGGATCGGAATAGAGCGCAGCGGTGAGTGCCGTTTTCGTGCCATAGGTATCCGGGCGCGTAATGTTGAGTATTTTACTGCCATCGCTACCTGTCAGGGCGGCATACGCCGTAGCGGTATCATTGAGCGCCATTTCATCTGGCAGACCAGCATCAACCACCACCGATGAGACAACCCCATCGCTGCTGCCTGCCGTATGACGCTCACCTGGGCGGGTATAGCCATCACCGCGTTTCAGGGTAAACGGCATATCTGCCATCGGGTTACCGGCAGCATCTTTTACCGTCACTTTCACCTGCAACGTCTCGCCCTTTTTCAGCTTCGCTGCGTTAAGCGAACTGTTCCACTGCGCCTGGTTCACAACTTCAAGCATGATGATACTTGCAGGCGGATTAGCGGTAGCTAAACACGTCATATACGTTGGCGTGGTATTCGCACTCTCTATACTGCCGTTATTCAACCAGACCGCCGCCAGATGCGGCACTTTATCGACAGGTGTGCTGCTCCAGTACTCTTCACGCTGGGTTGGCCAACCGTGAACCGTCTGGATAGTATTATTGTCGTTGGCGGCATAAAGCATATTTAGCTGTTCTTTGCGCGGCACTTTATTGACTCCGCAACCGCCCGCCGCCGTATTTTCAATATCCGCCTGCGCCACGCGTACCCAGGTTTCGTTATTTTCAGCCAGTTGACTGGTTTCACGACTGACTTCATTAATCAGTTTTGGGCGTTCAAAGGTTAGCGACCCAACGGTGATGGTGTTATCCATGTGACCCCACATTTTCGCACCGGTCACATCCGGGCTGGTGGGAACGGTAAAGATCACGTAGTAGTTGATTGTGTTCGGCAGCACGGAATTGGTCGGTGTGACGATAAGTTTGGTTCTTAAACCTACCCCCTGCGGCTGCTCGATAACGACGGTCGCCATGCCCTGCGCGTCCGTGGTGCCAGAGTAGACCATCGAAGGCTGTGAGGTGCCATATTGCGTGCCGTTCAGGGTTATCGCACCATTGCTGGGATCGCTATAGTCGGTTGCCTTTCCTTCTCTATCAAGGCTGATATCTTTCGTGATAGTAAAGTCAGCATAAGGGATGGGCGCATTATTTTGACCATTGACTGTACGCACCGTCATGGTGATTTTTTCGCCGCCTTTTGCTCTTGCCTGTTTAGAGGTGGGTGAAACATCTTTATCGGTTTCCACCACCACCCGCGCAATCAGTTCGTTGGCAGAACAGGAGAGATAGTTGGGTTTAAAACCGGAATAGGTATCCACTCCCCCCGTTCCCAGGTCTACAGACGAATGCAATTCGGCTTGCTGGGCGGCGGTAAGATAATCATAATTTGCCGTCGGCCAGCCATGTTCAGTGCCTATCGTATTTCCCTGATGACCCGCAAATAAAATCTCCAGAGAACTTTGCGAGGGAATATGCCCCACACCGCATTCCGCCTGCATACTGGTATTCTGGTCAAACAACGCCCAGTCTTCATTATTTTCACGCATCACCCCTACTTCATGCGTCGTTTCATCCGCCAGGCGTGGCCGTTTATAGAGATTCCCCTCCGCCATAATCCCACTGCCCATATGGCCCCACATGCGGGCATATTCGCTGTCCGGGCTGGTGACCACGGTGAAGATGACGTCTTTGGCATCCGATGCGTTATAGTTACTACGCATCGCCGCCGTGATGTGTGTTTTCACACCAACGCCGTCTGGCTGACTTAACGTCAGCGTGGCCTGGCCATTAGCGTCAGTAATCCCTTCGTAATTATGCGCATCTACCTGTTGTAGGTTGGTGCCACCACGGATTTGAACCGGGTGCGTCTCCCAGGTGGGATTGGATTGATTTTTACGGTTAACGCCGTCGTCCAGATGCAAAGAGAAATAGTAATACGCTAACGGCTGATCGTTATTTTTGTTGTCAGTAATAGTCAGACGCATGATGGCGTCTTCCCCAACCTTCGCTTTCATCGCCTGCGCCGTATCATTAAAACTCGCGGGCGTGAGAACAATTTTCGGTTCGACGTCCGGAGCTTCTTTATCGACACAACTGACCAGGAATTTCGTCGCATCTGGTTTTTGCGCCTCGCCACGGTTAGAAACGTCAGCCGCGTGGTGCATTCCACTTGCCCCCGCCAGCGAAGACCAGTAATAGTTTCCCTGCATTGGCCATCCCGCCACTTCCTGAATCGAGGTGGGAATGACTGTTGCCAACGCGCCGAACTGACGCATACCCGGCAAAATGTCACAGTGGTTATCAGCCCCACTCCAGACAAACGTGGACCAGGTTTCATTGTGATCGTCTGCGGTGCCATCCTCATTGCTGACTTCCGCCGCCAGTTTTGGTCGGCTGAAGGTGTACTGCTGCGCTTTCAGCGTATCCGGCATGTGACCCCACATACTGGCGACCGCAACGTCCGGGCTGGTCAGAACGGTAAAAATCACTGCCGTTTCGCTGGTTTGTGTAATACCTGGCAGACTGACAACCAGCGGAGTTTTTACGCCTGGTCCGGCAGGCTGCGTGACGGTGACGGTCGCGGTGCCGTTGGCATCGGTTGTGCCGTGATACTCTGTTGTGGTCGTGGTAAGTTCCGTGCTATCGATGCTCACCGGGCCGGTGTTATTGACAACATCCTGGCGATTCCTTGCGTCTTTCCGTTTGATAACAAAGGGAAGATTTCCTGTTGGGTTACCCTCGCAGTTTTTGGTGGTCACCGTTAAGGTTATCGTACTGCCGACGGTGGTTTTCGCTGCCTTTAGCGTATCGTCATAACCGCTGACGCTTGCACTCACTAAATCACCCTGGGCTGCGGCAATATTGAGCGTCACCTGCTTTTCGTTCAACAACACCGAACCCTGATTTGGCACGCCGGTCAGGGTAAAAAGATTCAACGTCGGAAGCGTTTCTTTAGGGTCAAACTGTGGAATGACTACCAGCTTATGCCCCGCCAGGTTTTGTGCGCAGAAGGAGCGATCGGCGCGAGGCTGCGGATCGAGCGGCACATCAGACGTGGCAGCCTCCGCCCATACCAGCGAAACGTCAGGTAGCGTTTGGTTTTGCCAGCGCAGCAGCGGCGGAGTGCTGAACATGTCACCTTCGGTATCGCCCGGGTTAATTAAAATCATACTGGTTGCGCTGGCATCCACGCTGAAGTTCCCCGGCGTGGCCGTACTGGCGACATTATGCTCTTTGGCGGGATCAAGCTGGACACTGCCCTGATAAACGGGCACGCTGGCGCTGTCTGCTATGGGAGGGGTGCCATTTATGGCATCCGTTGAAACGGCGGTATGTTGCCACTGGCTCCCTTTCAATGCCGCTACTGCTGGCGTAGCCAGAGTAAGCATTAAACATGCCATCACCATTTTTACGCGTTTCAATTTCCCGTCCATGAGTGAAACCTGCCCGTTAACGTTACTTTCTTACCTCAACCCACTTTGCTTAACGTTGGCTAAGCAAAGTGTGCGGAAAAGCACCATTCCCATACGGGAATGGTGCCGGTAAAAATTATTTTCTCTGGTAGTCGATAGACAAACCGTAGCCCTGAACACCGTCTGCGCCAATAGTGAGGCCGCCTTCGGAATAGTCGAAAGAGGTCTTCGCTTCGGCGTTGGTAACCGGGATGACCAGGTCGTTGTTGTTGTGGCTCGGGTTGACAATCCCACCGTTAGTACCCAACTGCAAACTGGTGCCTGTAAAGCGCCAGCGGTAGTTGTACTGGTTGGTAACTTCTTCACCCGTATCATAGGTTCCATTGCTGTTTCCATCTTTCCACAGCATGACCTGATAGGTGGTATTGGTTTTGAGTTTGGTTGCTTTGCCCAGCAGGTTGGTATTAACGCCCTGTTCATGAATGACCACTTTAACCGCATCATCAAACACCGGACCTTCAGGAATATCATCGCTGTCAGAACCACCACCAGCATTTGTCGAGAGGTCAAGCATCACCAACTGTTCTGCGACGTTAGGGTCACCGGTTGTGGTGGTTGGTGTGATCTTCAAGCCGATGTATCGATCCGCATCTGCTGCAGCGATGGTGTAAGTGTCACTGCCAACTGTACCAATCTCTCTTGGGTCACCACCCGCTTGATCTTTGTAGCTCATCCATTGCAGCGTGGCTTTTGTCGCTGTGTTGTTGTCATCAAGATCGCCCTGGGTATCGCCAATGGCCCAGTTTGCCGTTAACTTATCGCCAACATGAAATTGCTTTTCGCCATCCGTTGAAGCAGTTCGCGCACCGCGATCAATAGTAATAGTCACATGAGATTTATCAGCATCGCTCGTTTCTGTCGCGCTACGAGTTATCCACGGCACTGTACCCTGAATCGTTCCGGTTGATTGCGTCTCTGATTGCCACTGACCAGCTCTTAGATTACCCTGCCCTTCTGCCATGGCTGTTGGCACTGCGCAGTACCCTGCTAAAGCCAGCGCCAGCGCAACTTTGGTCATCGGTCGCTTTAAATAATGTTTCATTCAACTCTCTCCTTGATTAATATCCAGTGACTGGCCGATCGGCCATTACGCCGATCTAGTGCTTGCTGTAAACCACACGTAATCCATACCCTTGCACGCCATCTTGTTTTTGGGCACCAAATTTCTGCACGGCTTCTTCGTTAGTGGCAGGGATGACAATATCTTCATTGCTGGTATTTGTTTGGGCGCCGGTGTAGCCGTTAACGCTTTGCCCGGTAAATTCCCACTGGTAGTCGTATTGCGTCATTTCCTCTTCCGTCAGTTTTTCCGACTGCTGGAAAACGCCATCTTTGTTGGCATCGCGCCACAAAACAAAGCGGTAGGCGTTATCCACAGGCAAATGCTCTTTCTCATTGTCGATAAGATTGACGGGATTAGTCGCAGATACACGGTAGATAAACGCATTAACATCATTCCCTCCCGCACCAAGGAATGTCACATCCACATAGTTGCTGTCGTCATACGGAGCAGCTTTTGCTTTCCAACGGAAAGTGCCGGGTAACGTACTGGAGAGTGTGACGGTTCCTTTTTCTTTATCTTGTTTGGCGATAAAGACGCAGGGATTCTCGGTTGAACAGGGTTTATTGGTGAGCGTGACTTTTTTATCCTGCGCATCGTAAAGCTGCGGGGAAAGGTTATCTTCTGGCAGTGTATTGCCGTTGCGGTCAGTGTCATCACCGAAGCTGTCAGTGACGTCGAGATCCATCACCACGCCATCAACGCCGTCTGCCTGGGCGCTGGCTTCGTGGCTGTGATTGTTCTCTTCAGGTACATCCGCAATATTGTTGACGATCAGCTCAATTTTACGGTCTTGCTGCACGGTGATTTCCACCACACCGGAATTCTGCCGATTACCCTTTTCATCCTCCAGAGCCAACCGTACCCGCCAGGTATTCAGCTTTTCCTGCTCTGCTTTATCGGAACTGTACTGCCAGGCGGGCAGCACCAGATTCCAGTGGTTGTTGTTACCTTCAGTGATGGTATTCGCTTTAACAACAGGCATGACCAGCGTGCGGGCAGCGTTATTTTTCGCCTGCCACGAGGCGGAAATAATTTTGTAATGATGGTTGATCAGCGCGTTGATGGTCCATTTACATTTTTCCAGTCCAACCGCTTCTTCTGGCGTGTCTTTAATCACACATTCCGGGTGCTCATTGGTGGTGTCCGCTTTAAGCCACAAGGTGACATCAAGTGGGTCTTTTTCTTTGTATTCCAGCACGATAAAGTTATTACGTTCGACGAAGTCATGGCGGCTCCCCATCAGCGAGTGAGCGACTTTGACATTATCGCTATTCAGTTGATCTTTTAGCGGAACACCGAACTGATAATTAATCGTGGCGTTAACACTAAGATCACTGTTATCTCCAGTGCCTGCTTTATAGTCCGCCCCGACTGTCAATAACGGAACTGGTTGATAGTTCACGCCGAGCGTCACTGCATAGGGATCTTTTTCTAAATTATCGGTGCCGAACAACGCAACTTCGTCACCATAATATTGCTCGAAAACAACTTTGCCCCCCAACTGTGGATAAGAAGGTAGCCAGGCTTCCGCACGAACATCCCAACCACGCGCAGGTCGTTCTAAATAGAAGTCGAAATCTTTTGAATCTTTCCAGTCAGAAAGTGGATGATAATAGTTACCAGAAAGTTTTAAATAATCCGTCCAGGCTTCAGTCCCTAACCCTAAACGGCGATGTCCACGAGTGAAATCATAATCATAAAATATATTTCCACCCAATAACCATTTGTCAAAATTATGTCTAACGCCGAAGCCAATATTACCTATCGTGCGTTCCTCTTTACGTTGAGCGGATAACTGGCTGAAATAAACACTTTTTTGAGAATCATATAAAGGAACAAAATAGTCGATTGAACTGCCGTCCAGCGAGCCATCCTGACCGATAGAAAGATTCGAACGGACTTTACCGTATGGAGAAAGCGCACCTTCGATATAAGACTGTGCAGATGAGGTGATTTGCCCTTGCAGATAGCTTCTTGCTTGAGATTCCAGAGCTTCTGGGGTCAGGTTCTCAAATCCCTGCTGGGCGGATTCGGCGACGTAGTTGACACCACGCTCTTTCAAGGATTTACCTTTATTATTTTGTTCTTCTTGTAAGGCAGCTTCGCTTCCCAAATCCGGTAATGAAGAGTCACTTTGCTTAACATTTATCTCTGGTGTCGCATAAGCAGCACCAGAGATAAAAATTAGCATAAAATAGCGTATCCATCGCAACATGCCTTTTCCCTGTAACGATTTTATAATCTGAAATCAGCTTCGGCATTGTATTCCAGATAGTTCAGATATTACACATCAGAAATGCTAAATATATTCTTAAAGTTATAACAATGGGAGTTTGTTCACTCTAATTACGTGTTAAGCTAATAGAAATTGGCTCATTATATTTATACTAGGAATATATAAAAGAAAAATATATATTCCCGTGATATTAAGCAGTGGTAAATTTAACGCGCTTTTTAGAAATTAAACCGTGTCCATTCTGGCAGAAATAATCCACCGCGCCACAGGCTTTTAATACCTGTAACGGCTGATGACAGTCAGGGCAAAGCGCCTGAACAGTGAAATCTTTATCGCAAGTTGTGCAGTGAGCCGTCTCGCCATTGCGTTCGAGAGGGTTTTGGCAGACAGGGCAGTTGAGTTCCATATTTGTTCCTCGCGATTGGTTGGGTTTCTCTTCCTGGATGGCAAGAGAAACCCAATAAGTAATTACTTACTTTTCTTAATGTGCTTCATCAGACGCTTACGTTTACGCATCTGGGTCGGCGTCAGAGTGTTACGCTTGTTCGCATACGGGTTTTCCCCTTCTTTGAACTGAATACGAATCGGCGTACCCATCACGTCCAGAGATTTGCGGAAGTAGTTCATCAGGTAACGTTTGTACGAGTCAGGCAGGTCTTTCACCTGGTTGCCGTGAATCACCACAATCGGCGGGTTGTAACCACCGGCGTGGGCATATTTCAGTTTCACACGACGCCCGCGAACCAGCGGCGGTTGGTGATCTTCAACAGCCATCGTCATGATGCGCGTCAGCATAGAGGTCCCCACGCGACGGGTGGAGCTGTCATACGCTTCACGTACTGATTCAAACAGGTTACCAACACCGCTACCGTGCAATGCAGAAATAAAATGCACACGGGCGAAGTCAATAAAGCCCAGACGGAAGTCCAGCGTCTCTTTCACCTGCTCTTTCACTTCCTGGCTCAGGCCGTCCCACTTGTTCACCACAATCACAAGTGAGCGCCCGCTATTGAGAATAAAACCAAGCAGGGAGAGATCCTGATCGGAAATACCTTCGCGTGCGTCAATCACCAACATCACAACGTTGGCATCTTCAATCGCCTGCAATGTTTTGATTACCGAGAACTTCTCTACCGCATCAGTAATTTTTCCGCGTTTACGCACGCCCGCAGTATCAATGAGTACATACTCACGTCCGTCACGTTCCATCGGAATGTAGATACTGTCACGCGTCGTGCCTGGCATGTCGTAAACCACGACGCGCTCTTCACCCAGGATACGGTTAGTGAGTGTAGACTTACCGACGTTTGGACGACCAACAATCGCCAGTTTGATCGGCAGACTTTGCGGGTCGAAGTCGTCTTCCTCTTCTTCTTCACCATTCTCTTCCGCTTCAAATTGCGCCCAGTATTCAGCGTCTTCGTCGACTTCTTCTTGCGGTGCGAGATCTTCCATCCACGGCAGCAGCACGTGCTCCAGCAGACTTAATACGCCACGACCATGCGAAGCGGCAATTGGGTAAATTTCACCTAAACCAAGTGAATAAAAATCAACAATTGCTTGATCCGGGTCCAGTCCATCGGTTTTGTTCGCCACCAGGAAGGTTGGCTTTTCACGGGAACGCAAATGTTTGGCAATGGCTTCATCCGCAGGCATCAGACCCGCGCGCGCATCGACCATAAACAGTACAACGTCCGCCTCTTCAATCGCCAGCAGCGATTGTTCCGCCATGCGGGTTTCTACACCGTCTTCTGTACCGTCAATCCCGCCGGTATCAATACAGATAAACTCGCGGCCTTCAATTTCCGCACGACCGTACTTACGGTCACGAGTCAGACCCGGGAAATCCGCAACCAGCGCATCTCGGGTGCGAGTTAGACGGTTAAATAACGTGGATTTTCCTACGTTAGGGCGCCCGACAAGCGCGACCACAGGTACCATGTTTAAAGCCTCATTTTTATAAATCATCAGACAACGCACGCTATTTTCGCGTCGTTGTTAAAAACAGGAAAACGGCTCCTGTCCAGGAGCCGTTTTCAAAGTGAACGACAGAGACGATTAACGTGTAATGGAATACACGGTTCCGTCTTTTGCCTGGATCAGCAGTTTGCCATCAGCGGCAACCGGATCAGTCTGGAAACCAGAGCTATCAACTTTTTGTTGGGCAACGAAACGTCCATCTTCCACATTAATCCAGTGCAGATAACCTTCGCTATCACCCACCACCAGGTTGCCATTATACAACACCGGAGAAGTCAGCAGGCGGTGCAGCAGATCGCTTTGTGTCCACAGCGTCACGCCACCATCGATGGTCAACGCCATTACCCGGTCATTTTGATCAACCAGATAGATACGGTTACCGTCAACGATGAAATCATTCACCGAGCCCAGTTCGCGTTTCCACATAATCTGACCACTGCGCAAATCAAGCGCCGTCAGGTTACCATTATAGGCCAGCGCGAAAACAACACCGTTCACAACTACAGGCGTAGTATCAACATCGCTCAGACGGTCAATTTCGGTAGAACCCGTCGCCTGGGAGATACGCTGTTGCCAAATCATCTGTCCCTGCTGCATCAACACAGCACTGACGCGACCATTATCGCCACCAACGACTGCCGCACCAAATGCGGTTGCTGGCGCAGACTCGCCACGCAGAGAGAGCGAAGGCATATCAAGGTTAACGGTCCATTTAACAGCGCCATCAGCTTCGTTCAGCGCCTGCAACTGGCCGTTGCTGGTGTGAATCAACACCAGACCATCGCTGACCACCGGGCGAGAAAGTGCTTCACCCGCTACTTTGGTTTGCCATGCCACAGTACCATCGCTGGTGTTCAGCGCGTAAACCTGCGCCTTTTCGCTGCCAATATAGACATGACCACCTGCGACGGTCACGCCGCCGGAAAGTAATGCCGGCTCTTTAGATAACCAGCCATCTTTTTCAGCCAGGCTGACAGACCAGATTTCTTTACCGTCATCCGCATTCATCGCCTTTACCAAACCAGCGCGATCGGCTGCATAGACAACGTTATCCGCCAGTGCCGGATGAAGATTAGAGTAGAAGTTACCAATGCCGCTACCAACGGAAGTGCTCCACGCCGTGGTCGGCGTAAACTGGTTTTCAACGGTCGGCAATGGGGACATCTTGACCACATCTTCTTCACTGTTAAACAGCGAACAGCCGCTTAAAAGGGTAACGGAAAGCACTCCTGGCAGCAGTAATTTACGCAATTGCATCGGGTCCCTCTCAGATGGACAAATTATTAATTTTCATCTGCATCATTTCACTCAGTGCCGGGGTCACATCGCTTTTCACGCCTGCTTCCCACGCACTACGCGCACCTTGCTTATCACCTTTGCTCAGTAATGCTTCACCACGCAAGTCGGCAACAATAGCAGCCCAACCTTCACCTTTAATGGTATCGAGGGTTTTCAGCGCGGCATCAGTCTGCTTGAGCTGCACCTGAACTCGGGCAAGACGCAGATTTATCACGGCTTTGAGATTTTCATCGCTCGTGTCCGCCAACCCTTGTTGCAATTGAGCGGCGGCTTTCTCTAGTTCATTTTTGTCAACAAATTGCTGCGCAAGTTCCAAAGAAGCCAGCGCGCCGTAAGTATTTTTATTTTCAGCAGCGAATTTTTCCGCCGCCGGGATGCTGCCAGGTTTGCCTTCGCTAACTGCGGTAACCGCATTTTGATAGGCAAGAGAAGCGGAGCGTGCAGACTCAACCTGATGGCTGTTCCAGTAGCGCCAGCCAATCAGTGCGCCAACGCCTAAAATCACCCCAACAGCCAGTGCCTTTCCATTTTCAGCAAAAAAGCGTTTAACCGCTTCAACCTGGTCGTTTTCGTTCTCGTAAATTTCCACGCTGTCCTTCTCCTTCCTTAACCCAGTAACGTGTGCAAATGCGCGGCTACGCTATCCTGCGCAACTGCCGTTTGCTCACCAGAGCGCAAATCCTTCACTACTGCCGTACCATTAGCCACTTCGGACTCACCCAGCACCACAGCAACGCGGGCACCCCATTTATCAGCGCGGGCAAACTGTTTCTTAAAGTTGCCGCCGCCGTGGTTGGTCATCAGTTTCACGCCCGGTAATTCATCACGCAGACGCTCTGCTAATGCCATAGCCGCAGATTGTGTATCAGTACCCGAAGCCACCAGGTATATATCGACAACAGGATCGGCTTTAAATTCCGGATTAACTGCCTGAACTAACAACACCAAACGTTCCAGGCCCATCGCAAAACCGACTGCCGGTGTGGCGCGACCGCCCAGTTGTTCCACAAGACCGTCATAACGACCGCCTGCGCACACGGTGCCCTGGGAACCGAGGCTGTTAGTGACCCATTCGAAAACGGTACGATTGTAGTAATCCAGACCACGCACCAGACGCTGGTTTACGGTATAGGCAATACCTGCGCTCTGGAGCAGTTTGCACAAACCGTCAAAATGCTCGCGAGACTCCTCATCCAGATAATCGCCCAACGCCGGAGCGTCGTTGAGAAGCGCCTGCACTTCCGGATTTTTAGAATCCAGCACACGTAACGGGTTGGTATACATGCGACGTTTGCAGTCTTCGTCCAGTTTTTCTTTATGCTGTTCAAGGAACGCAACCAGCGCATCGCGGTAATTGGCACGTGCTTCCAGCGAACCGATAGAGTTCAGCTCAAGAGTTACGTGTTCGGAGATACCCAGCGCGCGCCACCAGCGGGCAGTGAGCATAATCAGTTCGGCGTCGATATCGGGGCCTTGCAGACCGAAAACTTCGCACCCCAACTGATGGAACTGACGATAACGCCCTTTCTGCGGACGCTCGTGACGGAACATCGGCCCGATATACCACAGACGCTGTTCCTGATTGTACAGAAGACCATGCTCGATGCCGGCGCGTACACAGCCCGCCGTCCCTTCAGGGCGCAAAGTCAGGCTGTCGCCATTGCGATCCTCAAAGGTGTACATCTCTTTTTCAACCACGTCGGTGACTTCACCAATCGCACGTTTGAATAGCGGGGTCTGCTCTACAATCGGCAAGCGGATTTCACTGTAACCGTAGCTGCCGAGCACGTTTTTCAGTGTGCCTTCAATGCGCTGCCAGATGGCCGTTTCGCCAGGCAGGTAATCGTTCATGCCGCGAATGGCTTGAATGTTTTTTGCCACGTTTATTCTCTTTCTGAATATAAAAATGAACCCTTAACGCTTCCCTCAATGTTTCGGGAGCCATGCGGGTTCAATCATACACGGGAAGCGAGGCGCTTCCCATCACGTTATTATTTTTCAACCTGCTGAACGTCAATTCGACGCGCTTCGTCCAGTTGGCTGGCTTTCGCACGAATGCGTGCTTCCAGCTGGTCGATCATGTCGTTGTTGTCCAGACGGTCTTTGCGCACGCCATCTTCATAGAGGCCACTTTTCTTGTTGCCGCCCGTAACGCCAAGCGTAGAAACCAGCGCCTCGCCCGGGCCATTCACCACGCAGCCAATAATCGAAACGTCCATCGGGGTAATGATATCTTCCAGACGTTGCTCCAGCGCGTTAACCGTACCGATAACGTCAAATTCCTGACGCGAGCAGGTCGGGCAGGCGATGAAGTTGATGCCGCGCGAACGGATGCGCAGCGATTTCAAAATATCAAAACCGACTTTGATCTCTTCGACCGGATCAGCCGCCAGCGAGACGCGCAGTGTGTCGCCAATACCTTCCGACAACAGCAGACCTAAACCAATAGCCGATTTCACCGCCCCGCTGCGTGCGCCACCGGCTTCGGTGATACCCAGGTGCAGCGGCTGATCGATCTGTTTTGCCAGCAGACGATAAGACTCAACGGCGAGGAAAACGTCAGACGCTTTCACGCTGACCTTGAATTGATCAAAGTTCAGACGATCGAGATGATCAACATGGCGCATGGCAGATTCCAGCAACGCCTGCGGCGTCGGTTCGCCATACTTTTCTTGCAGATCTTTTTCCAGCGATCCGGCGTTAACACCAATACGAATCGGAATGTTTTTATCGCGCGCACAGTCAACCACCATGCGAATGCGTTCTTCATTACCGATATTGCCAGGGTTAATGCGCAGACAGTCAACACCGTATTCCGCTACTTTCAGCGCAATGCGATAGTCGAAGTGGATGTCGGCTACCAGCGGCACGTTAACCTGCTGCTTGATGAGCTTGAACGCTTCTGCCGCGTCCATCGTCGGTACAGAGACGCGAACGATATCAGCGCCGACACGTTCCAGCGCCTTAATTTGATTGACCGTAGCTTCGACATCTGTCGTACGCGTATTGGTCATGGATTGTACGGCGATGGGTGCACCATCGCCAATCGGCACATTCCCAACGTAAATACGTGTTGATTTTCTACGTTGAATTGGAGCCTGGTTATGCATGAAAAATCTCCCGCGTTACCCGTCTGTTACTGCGCCGGTGATTGTTCGGCATTGAGGGTCAGACGCGCAACCTGGTTAGTTCTGATAAAACGACTCAGATCGACAGGTTTCCCTTGATACTGGATCTGCACTGCAGCTGGGGCACCAATTTTCAGTTTATACGGTGCCTGACCGCTTAAATTCAAATTACCGCCTTTACGCTGCATCCCGCTAAACAGTTTTTTGCCGGTAGAATCGGTGACTTCCAGCCAGCAATCAGCAGTAAAGTTCATAACCAGCGCATTAGGATCAGCCGCTGGAGTGGTCACGCCAGCCTGATCGATTGGCAACGGCGCTGCGCCATCTGGCGTTGTTGTTGCGACCGGAGCCGCTGGTGTAGTAGCCGCGATATCAACATTTGCCTGTGAAGGAGGAACAACTGCGTCCTGCTGCGGCGCTACAGCGGGTGCTGGCGTCGTCACGGCTGGCGTTTGCGTGTTCGTGGCGGGGGGGG
>NZ_AEJZ01000003.1:0-22238 GCF_000208525.1 Escherichia sp. TW14182 | reverse complement strand
TCACCCTAACCCTCTCCCTCAGGGAGAGGGAACCGATCGGCGCTGTCTGTACTCCCTCAGGCTGAAAACAATTCCTCGCCCTATTTTCCTCCAGGCTTCTTTAAGGTGAGGAGAAAAGACCTTACCTGCCCGACACTACATTGTCTCCCTCACCTTTTCTCCCTCGCCCCTCCGGGGAGAGGGCCGGGGTGAGGGGAAAAGGCCGCACTAATCCCCGATTTTCTGCTATCCTGCCCCCGCACTAAGGGGGCAGTATGCTAAACATCGTACTTTACGAACCAGAAATTCCGCCAAACACTGGCAACATCATCCGTCTTTGCGCTAATACCGGCTTTCGTCTGCATATCATCGAACCGATGGGATTTGCCTGGGACGATAAGCGCCTGCGCCGCGCGGGGCTGGACTATCACGAGTTTACTGCAGTTACGCGTCATCATGACTATAGCGCGTTCCTTAGAGCAGAAAATCCCCAGCGTCTGTTTGCCCTCACCACTAAAGGCACACCCGCCCATAGCGCCGTAAGCTATCAGGATGGCGACTATCTGATGTTCGGCCCGGAAACACGCGGCCTGCCAGCAAGCATTCTTGATGTCCTGCCCGCTGAACAAAAAATTCGGATTCCGATGGTGCCGGACAGCCGCAGCATGAACCTGTCCAATGCAGTGTCGGTCGTGGTGTATGAAGCCTGGCGGCAGTTGGGATATCCGGGAGCGGTGTTGAGAGATTAGTTACGCCAGGCCGGATAAGATGCGGTTAGCATCGCATCCGGCACGAGCACAGGACGTCAGATCCCATCCCCATACTCAAACGTATGGTGAATGCCGTTGAAATGCTGATCCATATCCATTGACGGTTTATCGCTGTCTGGTTTACCGACGATACGCGCCGGAACGCCAGCAGCGGTGGTATGCGGCGGCACTGGTTGCAGCACGACAGAACCCGCGCCAATCTTCGCGCCGCGCCCAACTTCAATATTGCCGAGAATTTTCGCGCCCGCGCCAATCATCACGCCTTCACGAATTTTTGGGTGACGGTCGCCGCTGGTTTTGCCCGTACCGCCAAGGGTGACGGATTGCAGAATCGACACATCGTTTTCAATCACCGCTGTTTCACCAACGACGATGCCTGTCGCGTGGTCGAGCATGATACCGCGACCAATTTTTGCCGCCGGGTGAATATCCACCTGAAAAGTCACAGACACCTGATTTTGCAGGAAAATAGCCAGTGCGCGACGCCCCTGATTCCACAGCCAGTGACCGATGCGATACGCCTGCAAGGCATGAAAACCTTTCAGGTATAACAAGGGGGTTGAGTATTTATCAACTGCCGGGTCGCGGGTGCGCACCGCCTGAATATCGCAGGCCGCAGAAGCGATCATTTCAGGGTCGGCGGCGTAGGCTTCTTCAACGACTTCACGAATAGCAATAGCAGGCATAATCGGCGATGACAGCTTGTTCGCCAGCATATAGCTCAGTGCACTGCCAAGATTCTCGTGCTTGAGTAGCGTTGCGTGGTAAAAACTGGCCAGCATTGGCTCACAGTCCGCCAGCGTTCTGGCTTCCGATTTAATATTGTTCCAGACAATTTCCAGTTCTTCACACGACATTGCTTACTCCACACGATGAGATAATGACCGGCTCGTTCTGCGCGAGCCGGGTCATAGCGGTAACAAAGGTTCCCTGGGTTTAGTGGCTGCTTCGCTCGTCCTTGCGTGCACGACCTAATAACGTCAATGCTGCCTCGCGCGCGTTTTTTCCGCAATATAATACTTGATAAATTTCCTCGGTTATTGGCATTTCAACGCCGAAGCGGTGCGCCAGTTCGCGGACTTCTTTCGTATTGCGGTAGCCTTCCACCACCTGACCAATCTTCTCTTGCGCGCTTTGTACATCCATGCCCTGACCGAGCATCATGCCAAAACGGCGGTTCCGCGACTGGTTGTCGGTGCAGGTAAGTACCAGATCGCCCAGACCTGCCATGCCCATAAAGGTGGCAGGATCGGCGCCCAGCGCCGTGCCCAGACGCGACATTTCAGCCAGACCACGGGTGATCAGCGCCGTTCGCGCATTCGCCCCGAAACCGATACCGTCGGACATGCCGGCACCGATCGCAATGACGTTTTTCACCGCGCCGCCAAGCTGCACGCCAATGAAATCCGGGTTGCTGTAAACGCGGAAACTTTTGCCGCAGTGCAGCAGTTGCTGGAGGTCATCAGCAAAGGTTTGATCGGTAGAGGCCAGCGAAATGGCCGTTGGTAAACCCGCCGCCAGTTCTTTCGCAAAAGTCGGGCCAGAGATAACCGCCAGTGGAATTTGATCGCCTAACGCCTCGCGCGCTACGTCCTGTAACAGACGCCCTGTTTCCGCTTCCAGTCCTTTTGTCGCCCACACCAGACGCGCATCAGGGCGCAGCAGCGGTTTAATCTGGCGCAGCACTTCACCAAAGACATGGCTGGGTACGACGACGAGAATATTACGGCTGGCTGCCAGTGCGGTGGCGAGATCGCTTTCAAGGTGAAGCGTATCGGGAAAAGGCACATCGGGGAGAAACGCGGCGTTACAGCGGTCGCGTTCAAGCGTCGCGATATGTTCAGGGTCATGGCCCCAGAGGACAACCTCGTGGCCATTTCTTGCCAGGGTGATGGCAAGAGCGGTGCCGTACGAGCCGGCACCGATCACAGTCATTGAAGCATTACGTTGGTTCATCAGGCATCCTGATGTTCTTCAGTACCTTCGCCAGCCTGCTGCTGCAAATAGTTCATGAACAGCGCATCGAAGTTAACCGGCGCAAGGTTCAGTTGCGGGAACGTACCGCGAGATACCATGCTGGTGATGCATTCACGAGCATACGGGAACAGAATGTTCGGGCAGTATGCGCCCAGGCAATGTGCCATCTGGGTGCCTTCGATACCCGCGATGGAGAAAATACCGCCCTGCTGAACTTCGCACAGGAACGCGGTTTCTTCGCCCAGGGATGCCGTTACGGTAACACGCAGTACCACTTCGTAAACGTCATCTGCCAGTTGAGAAGATGCCGTATCCAGATCAAGTTTAACTTCTGGCTGCCAATCTTTCTGGAAAACGTGCGGCGCGTTCGGCGCTTCGAAAGAAATATCCTTGGTATAAATACGCTGGATCTGGAAGGTCATTTCGGTGTTGTTTTGTTCTGACATGTGTAGAAAACCCTTAAGTGTTGTCCTTAAATACTGCGCAGTGTAATGCCAACGTTAATACGTTATTTCAGCAGGGGATCCAGTCCACCACGTGCATCCAATGCATACAAGTCGTCACAGCCGCCAATGTGCTGTGCGTCAATAAAAATTTGCGGAACCGTGGTGCGACCACTGCGTTTGATCATCTCTTCACGCTTAGCGGCGTTGCCATCAATCGGTAGCTCCTGGAAACTTACGCCCTTGCTGCTCAGCAGTGCTTTTGCACGATGGCAATACGGGCAGGTTTCTTTGGTATAGATTTCAACATTGGCCATAACTTAGCTCCTGTTTTTTTACCCTGAAATTTCATATTGCAGGGCGGCTGCAAAATGGAGTGTCCCCAGAAGCTTATATCAATAAGTCGCTGGGGGTCTAATTGCAGCTAACTGCCTGCGGCATGAAAGATGGCAGGTAAATTATTTGCCGCGCACCAGAGGCAAGTTTTCGCCAGCCCAGCCAGCGACGCCTTCTTTCAGCACGAATACTTGCGCAAAACCCGCTTTCGTCAGCGCGTTTGCAGGCTCCTGGCACTGCATACCAGAACCGTCTACCACGATAACCGGTTTGTCTTTGTGCTTCTCAAGTTCACCAACATTGTTGGCTTTGATTTCGCTCGGCAACAAATTGATAGAACCTGCGATATGGCCTTTACGGAAGTCATCACGCTGGCGTAAATCCACAACCACTGCGTCTTCTTTGTTGATCAGACGCGTAGCTTCACCACGAGTAATTACCTTCACTTTTGAGGTCAAGCTCTTAAACGTAGTAACAAGAACCGCCACCAGTAACGCGATCCAGGCGATACTCAGTATGGGATGACGGCCAACAAATTGCATAATTTCTTGCATGGGGGGTAATAACTCCCGACGTAGTGATTAAAAACCAGGGAAGGAGTATACCTGCGCGTTGCGGCAAATACAGCCAGCGCGTGCACCGGAATGCAATTTTGCGGCACGCTACGAAAAAAAATTGCAAATCTGGCATCGGCTTGCCGCGAGCGGTCGTATATTTTGATCTTCAGAGGCTATTTTATCGATTCAGCTGTAGTAAAATTACGCAAATTTTGACTCTTGAGTATGAGGTTGTCGCAATGTCGGTTTCTAAAAAACCTATGGTACTGGTGATTCTGGATGGCTATGGCTATCGTGAAGAACAACAGGATAACGCCATTTTTAGTGCTAAAACCCCGGTAATGGATGCACTGTGGGCCAATCGTCCGCATACCCTGATCGACGCTTCCGGTCTGGAAGTCGGTCTGCCTGACCGTCAGATGGGTAACTCCGAAGTAGGCCACGTTAACCTGGGTGCCGGCCGCATCGTGTATCAGGACCTGACTCGTCTGGACGTTGAAATCAAAGATCGCGCTTTCTTCGCTAACCCGGTGCTGACTGGTGCGGTAGATAAAGCGAAAAACGCGGGCAAAGCGGTACACATTATGGGTCTGCTCTCCGCAGGCGGCGTACACAGCCACGAAGATCACATCATGGCGATGGTAGAGCTGGCGGCTGAACGTGGTGCAGAGAAAATCTACCTGCACGCATTCCTTGACGGTCGCGACACCCCGCCGCGCAGTGCTGAATCTTCGCTGAAAAAATTCGAAGAGAAATTTGCCGCGCTGGGTAAAGGTCGCGTAGCGTCCATCATTGGTCGTTACTACGCGATGGATCGCGATAACCGTTGGGATCGCGTTGAAAAAGCTTATGACCTGCTGACTCTGGCGCAAGGTGAGTTCCAGGCTGATACCGCCGTTGCTGGTTTGCAGGCCGCTTATGCTCGCGACGAAAACGACGAGTTTGTGAAAGCGACCGTTATCCGTGCTGAAGGCCAGCCAGATGCAGCGATGGAAGACGGCGATGCGCTGATTTTCATGAACTTCCGCGCTGACCGCGCACGTGAAATCACTCGTGCATTCGTGAACGCTGATTTCGACGGCTTCGCGCGTAAGAAAGTGGTTAACATCGATTTCGTGATGCTGACCGAATACGCCGCTGACATCAAAACTGCCGTTGCTTACCCACCAGCCTCTCTGGTTAACACCTTCGGCGAGTGGATGGCGAAAAACGATAAAACTCAGCTGCGTATTTCCGAAACCGAAAAATATGCCCACGTCACTTTCTTCTTCAACGGTGGCGTAGAAGAGTCGTTCAAAGGCGAAGATCGCATTCTGATCAACTCGCCGAAAGTGGCTACCTACGATCTGCAGCCGGAAATGAGCTCCGCAGAGCTGACCGAAAAACTGGTTGCTGCCATCAAGAGCGGCAAATACGACACCATTATCTGTAACTATCCGAACGGAGACATGGTAGGTCACACCGGGGTGATGGAAGCAGCAGTTAAAGCAGTTGAAGCACTGGATCACTGCGTGGCAGAAGTGACCAAAGCTGTTGAGTCTGTGGGTGGACAACTGCTGATCACCGCTGACCACGGTAACGCTGAACAGATGCGCGATCCGGCTACGGGTCAGGCTCACACGGCGCATACCAACCTGCCAGTTCCGCTGATTTATGTTGGCGATAAGAACGTGAAAGCGGTTGAAGGCGGCAAACTTTCTGACATCGCGCCGACCATGCTCTCTTTAATGGGTATGGAAATCCCGCAAGAGATGACTGGTAAGCCGCTGTTCATCGTGGAATAATCCCTCCCCATGAGGGGAAAGGCGATTAATACCATGACACGGGCCACGAAACCGCGCAGGTTTGCAGTCAGGCCCATCATTTACGCCAGCGTTCTTTGCGCTGGCGTATTGTTGTGCACTTTTTCTGCCCACGCGGATGACCGCGACCAACTCAAGTCTATTCAGGCTGATATCGCTGCCAAAGAGCGTGCGGTACGCCAACAACAGCAACAACGCTCAAGCCTGCTGGCACAATTGAAAAAGCAGGAAGAGGCGATCTCCGAAGCCACTCGTAAACTGCGCGAAACGCAAAATACGCTCAATCAACTGAATAAACAGATTGATGAGATGAACGCCTCGATTGCCAAACTGGAACAGCAAAAAGCTGCTCAGGAACGCAGTCTCGCCGCGCAACTGGACGCCGCATTTCGCCAGGGTGAGCATACGGGTATACAGCTGATTCTCAGCGGTGAAGAAAGCCAGCGCGGTCAGCGTTTACAGGCTTATTTCGGCTATCTCAACCAGGCGCGACAAGAAACCATCGCCGAACTGAAGCAAACACGTGCAGAAGTCGCCATGCAGCGCGCCGAACTGGAAGAGAAACAGAGCGAGCAACAAACGCTGTTATACGAACAACGCGCCCAGCAGGCGAAGCTGACCCAGGCGCTGAACGAGCGTAAGAAGACGCTGGCAGGGCTGGAATCTTCCATTCAACAAGGTCAGCAGCAGCTAAGTGAACTGCGCGCTAACGAATCTCGTCTGCGCAATAGCATTGCTCGTGCAGAAGCGGCAGCGAAAGCGCGTGCTGAACGAGAAGCGCGTGAGGCTCAGGCTGTTCGCGACAGGCAAAAAGAAGCGACGCGCAAAGGCACCACCTACAAACCTACCGAAAGCGAAAAATCGCTGATGTCCCGAACCGGTGGTCTGGGTGCGCCGCGTGGTCAGGCATTCTGGCCGGTTCGCGGGCCGACGCTGCATCGCTATGGCGAACAGCTACAGGGCGAACTGCGCTGGAAAGGGATGGTTATTGGTGCCTCTGAAGGTACTGAAGTTAAAGCGATTGCCGATGGTCGGGTGATTCTGGCTGACTGGCTGCAAGGCTACGGTCTGGTGGTGGTGGTTGAGCACGGTAAAGGCGACATGAGCCTTTATGGCTATAATCAGAGCGCACTGGTGAGCGTTGGTTCGCAGGTTCGCGCGGGTCAGCCAATTGCACTGGTGGGCAGCAGTGGCGGTCAGGGTCGACCCTCACTCTATTTCGAAATTCGCCGCCAGGGTCAGGCGGTCAATCCACAACCGTGGTTGGGAAGATAAGTTTTGTTTCCATTTCGTCGTAACGTTCTTGCATTTGCCGCTCTGTTGGCTCTCTCCTCCCCTGTATTTGCTGGCAAACTTGCCATCGTCATTGATGATTTTGGTTATCGCCCGCACAACGAAAACCAGGTGCTGGCGATGCCCTCCGCTATCTCTGTCGCCGTGTTACCTGACTCGCCACACGCCAGAGAGATGGCAACCAAAGCGCATAACAGCGGTCACGAAGTATTGATTCATCTACCGATGGCACCGTTGAGTAAGCAGCCGCTGGAGAAAAATACGCTGCGCCCGGAGATGAGCAGCGACGAGATTGAGCGCATTATTCGCAGTGCGGTCAATAACGTGCCCTATGCCGTGGGGATCAACAACCACATGGGCAGCAAGATGACCTCTAACCTTTTTGGTATGCAGAAAGTGATGCAGGCGCTGGCGCGTTACAATCTTTACTTCCTCGACAGTGTGACTATCGGTAATACCCAGGCGATGCGCGCCGCACAAGGTACTGGCGTAAAAGTCATCAAACGGAAAGTGTTTCTCGATGATTCCCAGAACGAAGCGGACATCCGTATGCAGTTCAATCGCGCAATTGACCTGGCGCGTCGCAACGGTTCAACCATCGCCATTGGTCATCCTCACCCTTCAACAGTTCGCGTATTGCAACAGATGGTTTATAACCTGCCGCCAGACATTACGCTGGTGAAAGCCAGCAGCTTGCTGAATGAACCGCAGGTCGATACGTCTACACCGCCGAAGAACACTGTGCCCGACGCACCGCGTAATCCGTTCCGTGGAGTGAAGCTGTGTAAACCGAAGAAACCGCTGGAACCGGTTTATGCTAATCGCTTCTTTGAAGTATTAAGCGAAAGCATCAGCCAGAGCACGCTGATCGTTTACTTCCAGCATCAGTGGCAGGGCTGGGGCAAACAGCCCGAAGCGGCGAAGTTTAACGCTAGCGCAAATTAAAGGCGCTGCGCGTAATGCGATGGTGCGACCGTGTTTTGTCGCGCCATTGCCATAAGCGGAAAGACCACAGTAATGCCTGATAACCCACCTTTACGCTGCGGACATTAGTAATCAGACGCTTATACATGCCGGAAGTAAATATCTCGGCAATCATCCGCTGGCGGGTAATAATATCCGGTTCTTTGCGCACCGCATGGCAAACGCGCAATGCTTCGTAAGTTATTTGTTGATGAAATTCCGGATAAATCATAATTTTGTCGGCATAATTTCTATTTAATTTCTCCAGCAGGCGGGTAATTTTAATATAGTGCCGTTGATAATTAAGATTTTTATTTCCTTGTCGATTCAACCGACTCACTGACGTATTATGCAGATAATATTTATATAACGATTGTTCGGTATATCGCGCACGCAGCGCGTTAAACATAAATTCTGTTGTCCAGACAATATCCTGATGATGCAATCCAGCAATAAATTTAATGTTATTTTTTACAATAACATCTCGGCGATAAACACCCATCCAGACAACGTGAGTCCAGCGGCGAGAAGAAAGTCCCATCCGCAGCCAGTCCGGGCCGGTTAATACGCCGGTTGAGCGAAGGCGATCGGTGGGGATGGATTGCCAGGTTTCCCCCGTTTCACGAAAACACCAGTCAGCATTGCACTGCGCCACATCGAGATCGTCCTCTAACGCCATTGTCATCAGCGTTTCGTACATGGTGGGATAGACTTCATCATCAGCATCGACAAAAGCAACATATTTGCCCGTCGCTGCCTCGATCCCGCGATTACGCGCCACCGATGCTCCAGCATTCGCCTGATGCAACAAACGAACGTGAGGAAAGTTTTCTGCGTAATGCTTTGCTATTTCAACAGAATTATCCGTTGAGCCATCGTTAATAATAATGATTTCCAGAGCAGTCCAGGTTTGCGCAATTAAAGATTCCATACAAGTGCGGAAATCATCGCCCGCATTATATAACGGGATAATAACACTAAGTTTATTGGTGCTGTTCATCATAAATTACCGACGGCCTCTGAAGTTACCCTAACGTTGTACAGACTTTGTATTAAGAAACCATTAAGCCTGTGAGATATTATTTTTACAGGTGAGAGAGTCACTTCAGGCTAGAGAGATAATGAGAACAGCTATATAAGAGATCAGCGCAATTACGATATCTTTATTACACTGACAGGATTTTACATATTTAACAGATTATCCTCAGATAAAAGGGCTGGAATACCAGCCCTTATTCGTGTTAATCCCAGCTCAGGATAACTTTCCCGGACTGGCCTGAACGCATAGCGTCGAAGCCCTTCTGGAAATCATCGATGGAGAAACGATGGGTAATGATTGGCGAGAGATCGAGGCCAGACTGAATCAGCGCCGCCATCTTGTACCAGGTTTCAAACATCTCACGACCGTAAATGCCTTTAATGAACAAGCCTTTAAAGATCACTTTTGTCCAGTCGATCGACATGTCAGAAGGTGGAATACCTAGCATCGCAATACGGCCACCGTGGTTCATGGTGTCGAGCATGGTACGAAACGCTGGCGGCGCACCGGACATTTCCAGACCGACATCAAAACCTTCGGTCATGCCTAGCTCCGCCATCACGTCATTGAGATTTTCTTTCGCGACGTTAACTGCACGCGTAATACCCATTTTGCGCGCCAGTTCGAGACGATATTCATTAACGTCGGTGATAACCACATTACGCGCGCCGACATGTTTCGCCACCGCCGCCGCCATAATACCAATCGGGCCTGCACCAGAAACCAGAACATCTTCGCCCACTAAATCAAACGACAGTGCCGTGTGTACAGCATTTCCGAACGGATCGAAAATTGCGGCTAAGTCGTCGGAGATATTGTCGGGGATTTTGAAGGCGTTGAACGCCGGAATCACCAGATATTCGGCGAAGCAGCCCGGACGGTTAACGCCGACGCCGATCGTGTTGCGGCACAGATGGGTACGACCACCACGGCAGTTACGGCAATGACCGCAGGTGATATGACCTTCGCCAGACACGCGATCGCCAATCTGGAAGCCTTTCACTTCCTGACCAATGCCCACCACTTCACCAACATACTCATGGCCCACGACCATCGGCACCGGGATGGTTTTTTGCGACCACTCATCCCAGTTATAGATGTGAACGTCAGTCCCGCAGATGGCTGTTTTACGGATTTTAATCAGCAGATCGTTATGCCCGAGTTCCGGTACAGGAACGTCAGTCATCCAGATGCCCTCTTCCGCTTTCAGTTTGGATAACGCTTTCATCTCACATCCTCACTCAGGCAATTACGCCCAGTTGTTTACCAATACGCGTGAACGCTTCTACCGCACGCGTAATTTGCTCAGGAGTATGCGCCGCAGACATCTGGGTACGAATACGCGCCTGACCTTTCGGTACGACCGGATAGAAGAACCCGGTGACGTAAATACCCTCTTTTTGCAGCTCGCGGGCAAATTTCTGCGCCACTACTGCATCGCCAAGCATGACCGGAATAATGGCGTGATCGGCACCCGCCAGGGTAAAGCCCGCCGCCGACATTTGCTCACGGAACTGACGCGCGTTAGCCCACAGGCGGTCACGCAGTTCGCTGCCCGCTTCGACCATCTCCAGCACTTTAATGGAAGCGGCGACAATCGCTGGTGCCAGCGAGTTGGAGAACAGGTACGGACGAGAACGCTGGCGCAGCCACTCAACCACTTCTTTGCGCGCAGCAGTGTAACCACCAGAAGCACCGCCTAAGGCTTTACCCAGCGTGCCGGTGATAATATCGACACGACCCATCACATCGCAGTATTCATGGGAACCACGACCGTTTTCACCGACAAAACCAACCGCGTGGGAGTCATCCACCATCACCAGCGCATCGTAAATATCTGCCAAATCGCAAACGCCTTTCAGGTTGGCAATCACGCCGTCCATCGAGAACACGCCGTCGGTGGCAATCAGCACATGTCGCGCTCCGGCTTCACGCGCTTCTTTTAAACGCGCTTCCAGCTCCTGCATATTGTTGTTGGCATAGCGATAACGTTTGGCTTTGCACAGACGCACACCATCAATAATAGACGCGTGGTTCAGTGCGTCGGAGATAATGGCGTCTTCCGCGCCCAGCAGCGTTTCAAACAGGCCGCCGTTGGCATCAAAACAGGAAGAGTAGAGAATCGCATCTTCCATACCCAGGAATGCCGCCAGTTTCTGCTCAAGCTCTTTATGGCTATCCTGAGTACCGCAGATAAAACGTACCGAAGCCATGCCAAAACCATGAGAATCCATTCCCGCTTTTGCCGCCGCAATCAGCTCTGGATGGTTCGCCAGCCCAAGATAGTTGTTGGCACAAAAGTTGATGACGTGGCTTCCATCAGCCACAGTGATGTCTGCTTGCTGCGCAGACGTGATAATGCGCTCTTCTTTAAACAACCCTTCCGCCCGTGCGGTTTCCAGGTCGTTGGTTAACTGCTGATAAAATTCTCCACGCATTGCGATTCTCCAGACAGGGCAAATTCCAGCACATATTACCCAAACTTATAGGTCGCGACGAGATGACGCGTTAACACTTCTGCAAAATTTAGAATAAATAACGCCCATTACTCTCACTTTCGGCGAATGGCTGAAGCCAACGTCGTGTAGTGATATGATAGAAGTATTCGTGTCTGAGATTGTCTCTGACTCCATAATTCGAAGGTTACAGTTATGATCATCGTTACCGGCGGCGCGGGCTTTATCGGCAGCAACATCGTTAAGGCCCTGAATGATAAAGGCATCACCGATATTCTGGTGGTGGACAACCTGAAAGACGGCACCAAGTTTGTGAACCTGGTGGATCTGAATATCGCGGACTATATGGATAAGGAAGACTTCCTGATCCAGATTATGGCTGGCGAAGAGTTCGGCGATGTCGAAGCGATTTTCCACGAAGGCGCGTGCTCATCCACCACCGAGTGGGATGGCAAGTATATGATGGATAACAACTATCAATACTCCAAAGAGCTGCTGCACTACTGCCTGGAGCGCGAAATTCCGTTCCTGTATGCATCTTCCGCAGCGACCTATGGCGGACGCACCTCCGACTTTATTGAATCCCGCGAATACGAAAAACCACTTAACGTCTACGGTTACTCAAAATTCCTGTTTGATGAATATGTTCGTCAGATTCTGCCAGAAGCGAACTCGCAGATTGTTGGTTTCCGTTATTTCAACGTTTATGGGCCGCGTGAAGGTCATAAAGGCAGCATGGCGAGCGTCGCTTTCCATCTCAACACTCAACTTAACAACGGTGAATCACCGAAGCTGTTCGAAGGTAGCGAGAACTTCAAACGCGACTTCGTCTACGTGGGCGACGTGGCAGATGTGAATCTGTGGTTCCTGGAAAATGGCGTTTCCGGCATCTTCAACCTCGGCACTGGTCGTGCTGAATCCTTCCAGGCAGTAGCAGATGCAACACTGGCTTATCACAAGAAGGGTCAGATCGAATACATTCCGTTCCCGGATAAACTGAAAGGCCGCTATCAGGCGTTCACTCAGGCGGATCTGACTAATCTGCGCGCGGCGGGTTACGACAAACCGTTCAAAACCGTTGCTGAAGGTGTAACGGAATATATGGCCTGGCTGAATCGCGACGCGTAACTATGAAGATTTTGGTGATAGGCCCGTCTTGGGTTGGCGACATGATGATGTCGCAAAGTCTCTATCGCACGCTCCAGGCGCGCTATCCCCAGGCGATAATCGACGTGATGGCACCGGCATGGTGCCGTCCGTTATTATCGCGGATGCCGGAAGTTAACGAAGCTATCCCTATGCCTCTCGGTCACGGTTCGCTGGAAATCGGCGAACGCCGCAAGCTGGGACATAGCCTGCGCGATAAACGTTACGACCGCGCCTACGTCTTACCCAACTCCTTTAAATCTGCATTAGTGCCTTTCTTCGCAGGTATTCCTCATCGCACCGGCTGGCGTGGTGAAATGCGCTACGGTTTGCTCAACGATGTGCGCGTGCTTGATAAAGAAGACTGGCCGCTAATGGTGGAACGCTATGTCGCGCTGGCCTATGACAAAGGCGTAATGCGTACCGCACAAGATCTACCAAAACCGTTGTTATGGCCGCAATTGCAGGTGAGCGAAGGTGAAAAATCGTATACCTGTAACCAATTTTCCCTCTCATCAGAACGTCCGATGATTGGCTTTTGCCCAGGAGCGGAGTTTGGCCCGGCAAAACGCTGGCCGCACTACCACTACGCAGAGCTGGCAAAGCAGCTAATTGATGAAGGTTATCAGGTGGTTCTGTTTGGTTCGGCGAAAGATCATGAAGCGGGCAATGAGATACTCGCCGCACTGAATACTGAGCAGCAGGCATGGTGTCGTAATCTGGCGGGAGAAACGCAGCTTGATCAAGCCGTTATTCTGATTGCGGCCTGCAAAGCCATTGTCACCAACGATTCTGGTCTGATGCACGTCGCAGCGGCACTGAATCGTCCGCTGGTCGCACTGTATGGGCCAAGCAGCCCGGACTTTACGCCGCCGCTTTCTCATAAAGCGCGAGTCATTCGTCTGATTACTGGCTACCACAAAGTGCGTAAAGGCGATGCCGCAGAAGGGTATCACCAGAGTCTGATCGACATTACTCCCCAGCGCGTACTGGAAGAACTCAACGCACTGTTGTTACAAGAGGAAGCCTGACGGATGCGGGTTCTTATCGTCAAAACATCGTCGATGGGCGATGTCCTCCATACGCTGCCCGCGCTAACCGATGCGCAGCAGGCAATCCCTGGAATAACGTTTGATTGGGTGGTGGAAGAAGGTTTTGCGCAGATCCCTTCCTGGCACGCCGCCGTTGAACGGGTTATTCCGGTAGCGATACGCCGCTGGCGTAAAGCGTGGTTTTCTGCCCCTATTAAAGCGGAGCGGAAAGCGTTTCGTGAAACGCTACAGGCAGAAAACTATGATGCGATTATTGATGCGCAAGGGCTGGTAAAAAGCGCAGCACTGGTGACGCGTCTGGCGCATGGCATTAAGCATGGAATGGACTGGCAAACCGCTCGCGAACCACTGGCAAGCCTGTTTTACAATCGCAAACATCATATTGCAAAACAGCAGCACGCCGTAGAGCGCACCCGTGAGCTGTTCGCCAAAAGCCTGGGTTACAGCAAACCACAGACTCAGGGCGACTATGCCATTGCGCAGCATTTCCTGGCTAACCCGCCGGCGGATGCTGGCGAATACGCCGTATTTCTTCATGCGACGACCCGTGATGATAAACACTGGCCGGAAGAACACTGGCGAGAATTAATTGGCTTGCTGGCAGATTCAGGGATTCGCATTAAACTTCCCTGGGGCGCACCACATGAAGAAGCGCGAGCGAAAAGGCTGGCGGAAGGATTTGATTATGTCGACGTATTGCCGAAGATGAGTCTGGAAGGTGTTGCCAGCGTGCTGGCTGGGGCGAAATTCGTGGTTTCGGTGGATACGGGATTAAGCCATTTAACTGCGGCTCTGGATAAACCTAATATCACTGTATATGGATCGACCGATCCGGGATTAATTGGCGGGTATGGGAAGAATCAGGTGGTTTGTAGGGCGCCAGATAAAGATCTCGCTCATCTGACTGCAGAGACAGTATTAAAAAAAATCAATTCCTGATTAACACATTATATATTATTTAAGATGGTGGATAAGCAATGTTAACAGCCTCGCTGGTGCTGCGTAATAAAGAGAACTGGAAACCATACTGGAATAAAGCGTTGGTATTTCTCTTTATTGCAACCTTTTTCCTTGATGGTATTACCCGCTATAAGCATATCATATCAGTATTAATGATCATCACGGTAATCTATCAAATTTCTCGTGCTCCAGGAACATTTAAAGCACTCTATAAAAATAATCTTTTTTATAGTGTCATAGCACTGTCGCTCATTCTTTTATATGCCACATTCATATCACCTGACCTGAAAATAAGTTTTAAAGAATTCAGTAACACGGTACTTAAAGGATTTTTGGCATATAGTTTACTTATACCCGCATTATTAAAAGATGAAGATAATGAAAGCATCGGTAAAATTATACTATACTCATTAGTTACCGGACTTGGGTTGCGCTGCTTTGTTGAAATTATTCTTTATATTCAAGATTATAATAAAGGGATAATGCCATTTACGACCTATGAACACCGTAGTATTTCCGACTCAATGGTGTTTCTGTTTCCTGCATTATTAAACCTTTGGCTTATCAAGAAAACATCTTATAAAATAGGTTTTATAATTTTTAGTGCAATTTTCTTGTTTCTGCTTTTAGGAACGCTCTCCCGTGGTGCGTGGCTGGCTGTATTCATTGTTACTCTACTATGGTTAATCTTAAATCGTCAGTGGAAATTACTGATGCTGACGTCCATCGTCATTTCTGTTGCAGCGGCGTGTGTATTTGTCTATAAAGCTGATCATGCTGATAAAGATAGACTTATTTATAAACTTCAACAGACCGACAGTTCTTATCGCTATACCAATGGTACACAGGGTACGGCGTGGACATTAATTATGGAAAATCCGCTTAAGGGATATGGCTACGGCGATGATATTTACCATGCAATATATAATAAGCGTGTCGTAGATTTTCCTTCATGGAAGTTCAGGCAATCTATTGGACCACACAACGTTGTTTTGTCAATTTGGTTTGCAGCAGGTTTAGCTGGACTACTCGCTTTACTTTATCTGTATGGCTCTATTATCAAAGAAACAGCTAATGCAACATTTAAAAAAGTTGTGGCTACGCCTTATAATGGTCAATTACTACTATTTTTAACTCTTGTAGGTTTTTATATTATTCGCGGAAACTTCGAGGAAGTTGATCTTAAACCAATTGGCTTGATTGTTGGTTTACTGTTAGCAATGCGGAATAAATAAAAAAAGCCTGCCTGACATTAAGTTCAGGCAGGCTCTTAAAATCAAATAATTGTTTAACCAAACCAGTCTTGCATTTGTGCTTCAAAGCACTGAGTTACATGTTCCCAGCTATATTTTGAGAAAACAAAATTCTGGGCATTTTCAGCAATTTGTCCTCTGTCAGCATCAGCTAAAACTCGCTTAATATCCGCGAGAATGCTTTCAGATGTCATAGGCTCTGCAAGGTGATAGCCTGTAATTCCTTCCAGAACAAACTCACTAATTCCACCTTTTTGACTGGCAAGTACAGGTTTACCTGCCGCCATCGCTTCAACAGCTACCATACAAAAAGCCTCTTCTACCTGAGAAGGCACAACAACTAAATCTGCTAAACGGTAATAGTTATGCATCTGCTCTGGTGACTGTCCACCCACCATAATGCATGTTGCACCAATAGTTTTCGCTGCCTCCAGAACTTTTTTCTGATATTCAGCTTTTTCACCTTTTTTACTGGCAAAAGGATCACCGACGATCACCAGTTTGAGGTTATCTTGTGTCTTATTAAGCTGATTAAAAGCCTCCATAAGCATCAGGCAACCTTTATCTGGCGATATCCTTCCTGCAAATAATAGCACAGTATCATTCGCATCAATGTTCAGCTTCTGCCTCAAATCTTCAGTATTATTTTGTCTGTACGATTCAGAACAAAAACCATTAGGCACAATAGCAATATTTGCATCAGGCATTTTTTCCGAATAGAAATCGAATAGAAACTGGCTAGGAACAATTATCTTAGCATTTTTGTCTAACTGACCTGGCTCGAAAGCATTATGAAAATGCATAACTAACTGCGCTTGAGGACTTCTGTCACGAATCTGTTTATACAGCTTCATGCTATTGTGGATAACAATAACAGACTCTTTCAGATCAGCATTTTTAGGTTGGGTATTTAAAATACGCTGAGAATACGGCATAGGATCAAGTCGAGTCCACTTTTGGAAAAGTCGTTTATAGACTCGACTAAAACTAATGTAATGAATATCACAATTATCATTTACTTTTGTATAGGTCGGGTAACCATCATTTCGAATACAGGCGATAGTTGCTGGAATCGAAAGTCTTTTTGCGACCTGATAAATCCACGTTTCAACCGCTGCAGCTCCTTTTGGCGGTATAGAAAATATTGGCGTGACGGTAAATATTATTTTTTTAATCATTATTAAACAACCCCAATATTTTTATAAAATAACGTAAAAGTATAAAAGATATTAGCTTATTTTTCCAAACTACAAGACTCTTCAATTTCTGATGCTTTCATAAATGGAATAATATCATATTGAATCGCTGTATCATCAGATAAATTATATATGTTAATATCTTCAACATTGTCACGCATAAAGCGGAAAAACGGTAAGATTTTGAATAAATCTCTACTCAACTCCGAAGGCATAGGATTCTTATCTTCGTCATAGAAACGCGAACAACTACCCGTTAAATCCAGGCCGGAACAAATGACCCGCGCATACTTCAGTGAATATGCTATTTGGATTGCAGCAAAGGCAATAGTATGGCATGAGCAATAACCAAGACTAATGTCCTTGCAAAATCCAACCAGACGACCTTTTTTAGACAACGGTACAGAGATCAGCAGTTCTTTGTGAATTTGGCTCAAAATATTAAATTTAATCTTCTTTATAAAACCACCTTTTTCCCGGCGATAAAAAGACCGTAATATAAGACAGTTCTGGCGGATATAAAGTTTATCTTCTTCGGAGGCGTGTTCATAAACGTCAACGTTTACGATGGTATAACGACTTCTCTGGCTAAAATTATAAAAATCATCACGACGCTGATGTAAAAAACGAACATCTGTAAGTACATAAATAAAGGGAACAATATTATGACTTAACAGATATTGCGCAGAACCATTGACAGCAATAATATCCTTTGCACGTAATACCGACAAAGGCGTCTTTTGCGATGTGGGACCAGATAGAAAAATAATAACATCATCAGATGTTTTACTTTTAATCAGGTTTTCAACATCCGTTTTGTCAATGTATCGAATATTCTTCATGATAAACCTGTGAAATAAATAACTCCGTATAAAAATGCCTAACGAAGACGCGTAATGGTGGGATATTTCTGCTTTAGCGTGCTGGTTTTCCTTTCAAACGCCGCATAATATTGCGCATTTTTTTACGATAAACTAAAAGATAATAACCTAGATCCTTAATCTCATTTTTAATACCGTAATGACGCTCTAAATCTATACGGTCTTTCGCTTTCCGTTGCGCTGAAGCACGTTTCCCAGAGAGATCAATAATTCGAACTTCACCATTTTTAATAATGAAGTTACCACGATGAGGATCACCAGAGACCATACCATGTTGATGCAAAGAATGAATTGATTGCTGAATTTTATTTTTTAACTCGTTATCAATATTGGGTATATCACATAACTCTACACCATCAATATACTCGATCAGCATGATATATGTATGGACAAATCGTAAAGTTTTTCGCTCTGCTAATAAATAAAAATCATTGAGAGTATGTAATCCTTCATTTCGCACTTTTTGGGTTTGTTCAAAAAGGCGTTCGTAATAATCTCCTTTTAATAGAGATTTAAAAAAACGCTCGTTGCGTTTAATTTTGGGAGAAAAGACCTTAAGCACCAACTTACCGTAATCGGTGTCAATAAGCATGACTTTTGTATCATCAATAGAACGAAACACTTTGATGATCTTAATATTATAAGACAAAAAGTCATTTAATACATTGAGGTACTTTGAATTGTTGTCATCAGTAAAAACAACAAAATCTTTAACCTTATTTTTCTGAATCATGATAAGCCAATTAAAAGTTATTTACTGTAATATTTTCGGTAAAGATAACGAACCCCTGCTATAATGCCAGTTACGTAATGATGCTGAACTAACAAATGCTTATATCTTTTCTTAAATTCGATAACTGATTTTGCATCTCTGGGGGAATCATTTTTCCATGGCGAGTTATCTAACGCTATTTTAAAGTATTTTACAGATGGATAAATTGCCCATTTATGCCACGGTTTAGTTGCCCCTGTATAATGGATGAGAAGCGTGTTTTCTGTAATCAACTTTTTATAGTTCTGATGTGTTTTATCTTTTAATTCGCTTTTAATGGTATAAATAGTATTGAATTCACGAGGCAAAAATATTGTCATCCCTTTCAATAAAACATTCATAACATCTTGATCGGGATATTTATAAACATTATCTTTACTCATAAGAATAGATAACGCTTTTTCTGTTAGTTTTGCATTGGCCCATTTTTTTAAGTCTAAATAAACCACTCCTGAATTAAAGTAGCGCCCCCTTAGTTCAGGATCAGACAACCTGGATACCGCCTTTTCCTGCATTGGCTCAACATCTTTAACAACAGCAGCCACCGCTCCGTTTAAATCCAGATGAAGTAATTGGCTAATATCACCCTTACAAACAACATCCGCATCAAGATAAAGTAAACGATCAAGCGTCAGACCCAATAATTGAAACGCAAACAAACGAAAGTACATTGCTCTTGACCAGACCTGTGTACAAGGCAAGCACTGAAGCTTATCAGTATTAATTCTATAAAGCGTGATTCTTAATTGGTATTGCCTTGCAAGTTTTTCGACCTTTTGAAAAAAATCATCATTATAAACATCAGCAATAATATAAAAATCAAGATTAATATGTCGATTATTTAGGACAATTGATGTGATAGAAATACCTACACCATCAAGATAATTAGCATCGACACCATAGGCAACATTTAAACATTCAGAAGTATTTTTATTAGTTAGCCTAAAATCCCAGGCTTTAACTTTATCTATCTCTATGGCAGGAAATGAGTCCACAAGGCTACCCTTATATCATTACTTTATAGATTCCCAGTTTAATGCTTTATCTTTTCAATAAAATACAAAAGATAATTGCTAAATCCTTTTATATATCTATGCTTTTTCAGCATATGTTTTGCGCTATACCTTAATTGATTGCTATTGTTTGGTTTCAGCAACGCCGTATTCTTCCATGGCGAAGCATTTTTTGCCTCCATAAAGGCTTGTGATACAGGATAATCCCAGGCCCAATCATGCCAGGGCTTGGTCGGACCAATATAATGGATAAAAATAGTATCGCTGGTTACTGGATTTTTAAAACTTTCTTTGAGTTGGTAATTTAAGCTAAACTGGGTATTGTATTTTATATCAGAAAAAATAAGTTTATCTGCCAGTAGCATATTTAATACATCCTGATCAGGATGTGTTATTTTTTTTACTATCTCCGGATCATTTAACATTGCAATGGCTCGTGCAGAAACCTGCTCAACTGCCCATTGGTGAGTATTGATCAATAAAAAACCAGAGTTAAAATAACCTTTAGCAATCCCCACAACACCTAACGAATGTGCACGTTTTTCCCACCAGTCATTTTGTCCTTCGGTAACAACCATTGCGACTGTATGATCAGGAAACGTAAAATTAATAAGTGGTTCTATAGTTCCCTGACAAATGATATCTGCATCCAGATATAGAACTTTAGGTGTTTTATTAATAAAGTAATCTGCAATAATAAAGCGAAAATAGATTGCATGAGTCCAGTTCTTGGTACTTGGCAATGAACGGAGCCGATCGCCATTAATTAAATATACCTTAATCCTGGTTTTGTATTGCTGAGCCAGAGCATCAAAATATTTTCGATCATCTTCACAAAAATAGTCTGTGAAAATATGGAAACATAAGCGATTTCCTTCATTATATTTTAATATTGAAGCAATCGAAATTCCGCAACCAAAAAGAAAATTCTTGTCAGTTCCATAAGCAATATCCAGACAAAGACTTTCTGTTTCTACTTTATAATTGTAATCAATAACTGAATTGAGAAACTCAGTCTCCTGGAAAAAAACCTGCTGCATCATTTCCTCCGGGAAATAACAGAAATAATTATCTTGTGTAATCTGTCATAATATTTCTGCTGGTAAAATTTATCGATCGACGCAGGAATTTTTTCATGTTCGATGAGAATTTCACCGGCTATGTATTTATTGAGAAGAGAAACAAAACTGGTCATATCACCCGGTTGATATAAATGACCATTAACATCAGGCTGGATGATGTCAGCAGGCCCGGAGACACAATCTGCACTGATACAAGGAATCCCCCACGATAAGGCTTCAAGCAGAGTCATCGGGAAACCTTCAAAAGATGACGTGAGTAATAACGCACTCACTTTTTTAATATCCTGCTGAACTAATTCCCAGGGATGTTGTTGCCAACCATACCAGACAATTCGATCATCAATATTTAACTCTCTACCATAAGCCTGGCATTTTTCGAAATCGGAACCATCACCCAATACATGAAGTTTCCAGTCACCTTGCACTTGTGATAAGCCATCAAGCAGATCTTTTACTCGTTTCTGACCTTCGAATTTCATGCGTCCGACATAAATGAAGGTTGCCGTTTCGCCTTCTTCGGGTGCTGGAATGACTGAATCTTTCGCTTCGACAGGGTTAAAAATAACGTTTATCGTCGGTTCTGGTACACCCCGGTTAATCATTTGTTGTTTAATACCGGAGCTGATTGCTAAATGATAGTCGGCACAGGTGATATATTCAGCATGTTTTTTATGATCTAAAGAAAAATGCGGCCATGAAAATACAGGTACATCAACTCCAGATTTTTTACGCGCTTTTTCCGCATACAAACATGAGATCACATCAATACAAATAACAACATCTGGCTGATAATTCTGAAGCCATTTGCTTAAAGCATGAATATGCTTCGCGCGACGTAAAAAACCTAAGCGAATGTTGGAAAATGAACACGAGTACTTAATACCTTCCAGCCATCCCTTATCCATTTTGTCATTCCGGCAAAAGAAAAACATTTCACTTTGGATATGTTGTTGTCTGAAGGTGGTAATAACATCTCGAATGACTGTTTCCATACCACCAAACCCTGAAACAGCTTCGCCGATAAACGCTATTTTCATAGGAACTCTCATTAATTGAGTAAAACTCACTGTTTTAACGGTTTTATTTGTCTATAAAATCAGAAACAATTGTTGACATCATTTTATCAGGACTGAATTTATATAAACTATCATAATCCATTGGTTTAACAGATGAGTTAATAAAATACTCTAACTTATCCCAATCATCATGACCTATTATAAAAAAGCGAGACTCACTATAGATTTCTGAATCAAGTATATTTATATTGT
>NZ_AEJZ01000004.1:0-32420 GCF_000208525.1 Escherichia sp. TW14182 | reverse complement strand
GCGCAATTAGTGTTGAAGGGCCACCGTAGCGGGTGGCCTTTGTTTTGCCTGTTATCCGGCAATTGTGGCGCTTCGTCACACGGTTGATATAATTCCCCTGCACTGATCCAATTTTTTCGCAGCAGGTTAATTGTTCAGAAAGGCGGCTCCATTTCGGGGCCGCTTTTTTTATGCCTGAAAAACCACAATTTTGTTGTTTTCCAGTCTCACCAGGACGAGCGAAGCCCCGCCCCTGTTCGGGCGTATATCCAGTCTTCATGGTTAGATCTCTGTGTTAGTGGATGGGTGGCGGCGGTGCGCCGCCACCCTGATTAGTGAACTGCCTCGCGGCTGTCCTTCCATGCCAGAACTTCGGATAAAGACCAGCCAACGGAACGACCGCCGAGTTTACGCCGTGATGGGAATTGTCCAGTCTTCTCCAGGCGATACCGACATGAGCGGCTCAGGCCTGTAAGTTGCTGACATTCTTTTTCACGTATAAAGCGATCTGTGCTTAACACAATTCCCCCTTTGTTGTTTCTTAAAGAGTCATTGGGTGGGTTATTGGGTTGGGTTGTGTCGGATTGTGTCAGGGTGTTTATGGAATGGCAAACAGTGATGTGGTGTTCGTCGCTGAAATAGGCGCAATTAGAAAAAAACTATTTTGATTCATTTGGATACAAAGGCGTAAAATTCTGCATTTACGCCTTTTTTACATATTTTTAAGATTGATTCGCCAATGTACAAAAAAACAGTAAACCACCAGAAAATCAGACTTATAGGGAGTTAATCAGAAATAATCATAGATAATCAGATTTGTTCCAGATTGTTCGCCGTTGTTCGTCGTTGTGTCTCGTTGTTTCACGTTGTGTCCGTTCTGAAAAATCGCGAAAAAAATTATATTTCTCTGGCTATTGGCAGTGTGGTTACGTTTTCGTGAGCACCTGCCAGTATCTCTAATCGCTCTGTCCACATATCCAGCGCATTACGTTTCGCATCGATATAACGGGAGTGGTTATAGACTCGTTGCATCCCTGGCATCTGGTGAGCGGTGAGTTGTTCGACAATATGTGGATCCACGCCTAAATCGTTCAGCATCGTGGTAAACGTGCGCCGTATATCGTGTAGTGACCAGTGCGGATGGTTTAATTTTTTGTGCGTGAATCTGCCGTATTGCGACACGCTGGCTTCCTGTTTCAGTTCCCCGAGTAATAGCCCTGTGTGCCTGTTCTGCTCCACCAGCTGTGTGACGAACGGCAAAATGCTTTCCGGTATTGGCCTGAATATGGCGACCTTCGTTTTGCTGTGCTCTTTCGGTACTGTCCAGAGCATTTCCTTAAAATCCCACTCCCTGATCTCCGACAGCCTCAGTTCTCCGGTCCGGCAACCGAACACAATCAGGAGGCGGATTAGTGCGCTGTAGTAGGGCGGGAATATTTTTTTATCCAGCGCCTGTAATAATTCGCTCAGTTCTTTGTTGCTCAGCACGCGTTCGCTTATGCCCGGCTTTTTGCCAACGTCCACCACGTTGAGATCATCCAGAACGTTACTGACTGCGTAGCGACGTTTACGGCAGAACTTAAGCGCCTGTTTACACGCCTGCATCATGTGGCCAGATGTTACGGGGGATTTTTTGCGTATCCGGTCAAAACAGGCCAGCCAGTGACGTAACTCGCATTTATCCAGTGGCATGTTACCGATGTGCTGTATGACGTGATTATTAAGACGGCTTTTCAGGCATACGTAATCGACACGGTTTTCCTTTACGTGCATTTCCAGCCAGTAGCTGATCGCATCGCCTACCGTTACCGGCTTTAGTGCTTCCTGTATGGAGTAATTAAGCTCATGGCGTGGATTTTTTCCTTCTGCCAGCCATGCGCGACACTGTGCTGCTTTTTCCCTGGCTGCTTTCAGGCTCAGATCCGGATAATTTCCCAGTTTCAGGCGTTCCGGTGGCGTACCTCTTCCCGTTCCTGCCCTGTAAGTGAAATACCAAGTCAATTTCCCTGATGTTAAATATTTCACGCTCAGATTTCCGCCATCACTATAAAACGTATTTTTCTCCGCCGGCTTACCATGAAGTTTTCTTAACAATGTGTCGCTCAGTTTGTTCATTGCTCTGCTCACATTTCCTCCCCTGTTTGCAAAAAAATGACTACACCAGTGACTACACCGATCATTGCACAAAGGGGTACAACGTGGAACAAGCTGGAACAATGAAAATTGCAATAGACTTAAAAATCAAAAACATAATGAACAACGTGGCACATTATGAAACAGCAAAAAACACTAATTTATAAAAATCCGCTATTGATAATGGCGCTGCGCACGCGATCGCGAGCTTCTTTCACCGTTGTTTCTGGTAAGCCCACCATCGTTAAGCCGGGTAGACCTTTACTGATATGTACCTCAACAGTGATTGGGGGAGCATTGACTCCCAGGGCTGCGCGGGTATGAACAATTGACAGTGACATAAGTCCTCCTTAAGTCACCATTATGAACATAAGAGATCCCTGCTGTAGTCTGCGAAATTGTGTTATTTAGCGGCTGATTCCCGTTTATTTGTGCAAAGTAATTTGAGTTGTATTAGTGATGGAATCACTCTCGCAAAAATAAAAAGCACAAAAAACTGCCACTCGAAGAGCGCGAGAATTATACGGAAATTGAATTTTTTTCACTCACAAATTTTTATATAAAAAACAATGGTTTTTATAGAAATTATTATGAGAGTCATAAAAAGCGGCCAAAAAATATCTTGTGCTATTCGCAAAATCTATGGTAACTCTTTAGGCATTCCTTCGAACAAGATGCAAGAAAAGACAAAATGACAGCCCTTCTACGAGTGATTAGCCTGGTCGTGATTAGCGTGGTGGTGATTATTATCCCACCGTGCGGGGCTGCACTTGGACGAGGAAAGGCTTAGAGATCAAGCCTTAACGAACTAAGACCCCCGCACCGAAAGGTTCGGGGGTTTTTTTTGACCTTAAAAACATAATCGAGGAGCAGGCAATGAATAACAGCACAAAATTCTGTTTCTCAACATTCAGGACGGGGAACTAACTATGAATGGCGCACAGTGGGTGGTACATGCTTTGCGGGCACAGGGTGTGAACACCGTTTTCGGTTATCCGGGTGGCGCAATTATGCCTGTTTACGATGCATTGTATGACGGTGGCGTAGAACACTTGCTGTGCCGGCATGAACAGGGCGCGGTAATGGCGGCTATCGGTTATGCCCGTGCTACCGGTAAAACGGGCGTGTGCATCGCCACTTCTGGCCCTGGCGCAACCAACCTGATCACCGGACTTGCGGACGCGCTGTTAGATTCCATCCCTGTAGTTGCCATCACCGGTCAGGTATCTGCACCGTTCATCGGCACCGATGCATTTCAGGAGGTTGATGTCCTGGGATTGTCGTTAGCCTGTACCAAACACAGCTTCCTGGTGCAGTCGCTGGAAGAATTACCACGCATCATGGCCGAAGCGTTTGATGTCGCCAGCTCAGGTCGTCCCGGTCCGGTTCTGGTCGATATCCCTAAAGATATCCAGTTAGCCTGCGGCGATCTGGAACCCTGGTTCACCACCGTTGAAAACAAAGTGACTTTCCCACATGCCGAAGTCGAGCAAGCGCGCCAGATGCTGGCAAAAGCGCAAAAACCGATGCTGTACGTTGGCGGCGGCGTGGGTATGGCGCAGGCGGTTCCGGCTTTGCATGAATTTCTCGCTGCCACAAAAATGCCTGCCACCTGCACGCTGAAAGGGCTGGGCGCAGTCGATGCGGATTATCCGTACTATCTGGGGATGCTGGGGATGCACGGCACCAAAGCGGCGAACTTCGCGGTGCAGGAATGTGACCTGCTGATCGCCGTGGGGGCACGTTTTGATGACCGGGTGACCGGCAAACTTAACACGTTCGCGCCACATGCCAGCGTGATCCATATGGATATCGACCCGGCAGAAATGAACAAGCTGCGTCAGGCGCATGTGGCATTACAAGGCGATTTAAACACGCTGTTGCCTGCGTTACAGCAATCGTTAAATATCGATGAATGGCAGCAATACTGCGCACAAATGCGTAGTGAACATGCCTGGCGTTACGATCATCCTGGAGATGCTATCTACGCGCCGTTGTTGTTAAAACAACTGTCGGATCGTAAACCTGCGGATTGCGTTGTGACCACGGATGTGGGGCAGCATCAGATGTGGGCTGCGCAGCACATCGCCCACACTCGCCCGGAAAATTTCATCACTTCAAGCGGTTTAGGCACTATGGGCTTCGGTTTACCGGCGGCGGTTGGCGCACAAGTCGCGCGACCGAACGATACTGTCGTTTGTATCTCCGGTGACGGTTCTTTCATGATGAATGTACAAGAGCTGGGCACCGTAAAACGCAAGCAGTTACCGTTGAAAATCGTCTTACTCGATAACCAGCGGTTAGGGATGGTTCGACAATGGCAGCAACTGTTTTTCCAGGAACGATATAGCGAAACCACCCTTACCGATAACCCTGATTTCCTCATGTTAGCCAGCGCCTTCGGCATCCCTGGCCAACACATCACCCGTAAAGACCAGGTTGAAGCGGCACTCGACACCATGCTGAACAGTGATGGGCCATACCTGCTTCATGTCTCAATCGACGAACTTGAGAACGTCTGGCCGCTGGTGCCGCCTGGCGCCAGTAATTCAGAAATGTTGGAGAAATTATCATGATGCAACATCAGGTCAATGTATCGGCTCGCTTCAATCCGGAAACCTTAGAACGTGTTTTACGCGTGGTGCGTCATCGTGGTTTCCACGTCTGCTCAATGAATATGGCTGCCGCCAGCGATGCACAAAATATAAATATTGAATTGACCGTTGCCAGCCCGCGTTCGGTCGACTTACTGTTTAGTCAGTTAAATAAACTGGTAGACGTCGCACACGTTGCTATCTGCCAGAGCACAACCACATCACAACAAATCCGCGCCTGAGCGCAAAAGGAATATAAAAATGACCACGAAGAAAGCTGATTACATTTGGTTCAATGGGGAGATGGTTCGCTGGGAAGACGCGAAGGTGCATGTGATGTCGCATGCGCTGCACTATGGCACCTCGGTTTTTGAAGGCATCCGTTGCTACGACTCGCATAAAGGTCCAGTTGTATTCCGTCATCGTGAGCATATGCAACGTCTGCATGACTCTGCCAAAATTTACCGCTTCCCGGTTTCGCAGAGCATTGATGAGCTGATGGAAGCTTGCCGCGAAGTGATCCGTAAAAACAATCTCACCAGCGCCTATATCCGTCCGCTGATCTTCGTAGGTGATGTTGGCATGGGCGTTAACCCACCAGCGGGATACACCACCGACGTGATTATTGCCGCTTTCCCGTGGGGAGCTTATCTGGGCGCGGAAGCACTGGAGCAGGGGATCGACGCGATGGTTTCTTCCTGGAACCGCGCGGCGCCAAACACCATTCCAACCGCTGCGAAAGCGGGGGGGAACTACCTCTCTTCCCTGCTGGTTGGCAGCGAAGCGCGCCGCCACGGTTATCAGGAAGGTATCGCGCTGGATGTGAATGGTTACATCTCTGAAGGTGCAGGCGAAAACCTGTTTGAAGTGAAAGACGGCGTGCTGTTCACCCCACCGTTTACCTCATCCGCGCTGCCGGGTATTACCCGTGACGCCATCATCAAACTGGCGAAAGAGCTGGGAATTGAAGTGCGTGAGCAGGTGCTGTCGCGTGAATCACTGTATCTGGCGGATGAAGTGTTTATGTCCGGTACAGCGGCTGAAATCACGCCAGTGCGCAGCGTCGACGGTATTCAGGTGGGCGAAGGCCGTTGTGGCCCGGTCACCAAACGCATCCAGCAAGCCTTCTTCGGCCTCTTCACCGGCGAAACCGAAGATAAATGGGGCTGGTTGGATCAGGTTAATCAATAAATACAAAAAATGGGACGGCACGCACCGTCCCATTTACGAGACAGACACTGGGAGTAAATAAAGTATGCCTAAGTACCGTTCCGCCACCACCACTCATGGTCGTAATATGGCGGGTGCTCGTGCGCTGTGGCGCGCCACTGGAATGACCGACGCTGATTTCGGTAAGCCGATTATCGCTGTTGTGAACTCGTTCACTCAATTTGTACCGGGGCACGTCCATCTGCGCGATCTCGGTAAACTGGTCGCTGAACAAATTGAAGCGGCTGGCGGCGTTGCCAAAGAATTCAACACCATTGCGGTGGATGATGGGATCGCCATGGGTCACGGGGGGATGCTTTATTCACTGCCGTCTCGCGAACTGATCGCTGATTCTGTTGAGTATATGGTCAACGCTCACTGCGCCGATGCGATGGTCTGTATCTCCAACTGCGACAAAATCACCCCGGGGATGCTGATGGCCTCTCTGCGCCTGAATATTCCGGTGATCTTTGTTTCCGGTGGTCCGATGGAGGCCGGGAAAACCAAACTATCCGATCAGTTAATCAAGCTTGATCTGGTTGATGCGATGATCCAGGGGGCAGATCCGAAAGTTTCTGACTCCCAGAGCGATCAGGTTGAACGTTCGGCCTGTCCAACCTGTGGTTCCTGCTCCGGGATGTTCACCGCTAACTCGATGAACTGCCTGACCGAAGCTCTGGGTCTGTCGCAGCCAGGCAACGGCTCGCTACTGGCAACCCACGCGGATCGTAAGCAGCTGTTCCTCAATGCCGGTAAACGCATTGTTGAATTGACCAAACGTTACTACGAGCAAAACGACGAAAGCGCACTGCCACGTAATATCGCCAGTAAAGCGGCGTTTGAAAACGCCATGACGTTGGATATCGCGATGGGCGGCTCTACCAATACGGTTCTTCACCTGCTGGCGGCGGCACAAGAAGCGGAAATCGACTTCACCATGAGTGATATCGACAAACTTTCGCGTAAAGTCCCGCAGTTGTGCAAAGTTGCGCCGAGCACCCAGAAATACCATATGGAAGATGTTCATCGTGCTGGTGGCGTGATCGGTATTCTCGGCGAACTGGATCGTGCAGGGTTATTGAATCGCAATGTGAAAAACGTTCTCGGGCTGACCTTGTCGCAAACGCTGGAACAATACGATGTCATGCTGACTCAGGATGATGCGGTGAAAAATATGTTCCGCGCTGGCCCGGCTGGAATCCGCACTACACAGGCATTCTCGCAGGATTGCCGTTGGGATTCTCTCGATGACGATCGCGCTAACGGCTGCATCCGCTCGCTGGAGCACGCCTACAGCAAAGACGGCGGCCTGGCGGTGCTTTACGGCAACTTCGCGGAAAACGGCTGCATCGTTAAAACGGCGGGCGTCGATGACAGTATTCTCAAATTCACCGGCCCGGCGAAAGTGTACGAAAGCCAGGATGACGCGGTAGAAGCGATTCTCGGCGGCAAAGTTGTCGCTGGCGATGTGGTTGTTATTCGCTACGAAGGCCCGAAAGGCGGCCCTGGGATGCAGGAAATGCTCTACCCAACCAGCTTCCTGAAATCGATGGGTCTTGGCAAAGCCTGTGCGCTGATCACCGACGGTCGTTTCTCTGGCGGTACGTCTGGCCTTTCCATCGGTCACGTATCGCCGGAAGCGGCAAGCGGCGGTAGCATTGGCTTGATTGAAGATGGTGACCTGATCGCCATCGACATTCCGAACCGTGGCATTCAGTTGCAGGTAAGCGATGCCGAACTGGCGGCGCGTCGTGCAGCGCAGGAAGCCCGTGGCGACAAAGCCTGGACGCCGAAAAACCGTGAACGTCAGGTCTCCTTTGCTTTGCGCGCTTACGCCAGCCTGGCGACCAGCGCCGACAAAGGTGCGGTGCGCGATAAATCGAAACTGGGGGGTTAATAATGGCTGACTCACAACCCCTGTCCGGTGCCCCAGAAGGTGCCGAATATTTAAGAGCGGTGCTACGTGCGCCGGTCTATGAAGCGGCACAGGTCACGCCGCTACAGAAAATGGAAAAACTGTCGTCGCGTCTTGATAACGTGATACTGGTGAAGCGCGAAGACCGCCAGCCAGTGCACAGCTTCAAGCTGCGCGGCGCATATGCCATGATGGCAGGTCTGACGGAAGAACAGAAAGCGCACGGTGTGATCACCGCCTCGGCGGGTAACCATGCGCAAGGTGTCGCGTTCTCCTCCGCTCGGTTAGGTGTGAAGGCGCTCATCGTCATGCCAACCGCTACCGCCGACATCAAAGTCGACGCGGTGCGCGGCTTCGGTGGTGAGGTGCTGCTTCACGGCGCGAACTTTGATGAAGCGAAAGCGAAAGCAATCGAACTGTCGCAGCAGCAGGGCTTCACCTGGGTACCGCCGTTCGATCATCCGATGGTGATCGCCGGGCAAGGCACGCTGGCGCTGGAACTGCTCCAGCAGGACGCCCATCTCGACCGCGTATTTGTGCCGGTTGGTGGCGGTGGCCTGGCGGCGGGCGTGGCGGTGTTGATCAAACAACTGATGCCGCAAATCAAAGTGATCGCGGTAGAAGCGGAAGATTCAGCCTGCCTGAAAGCGGCACTGGATGCGGGTCATCCGGTTGATCTGCCGCGCGTGGGGCTATTCGCCGAAGGTGTTGCGGTAAAACGCATCGGCGACGAAACCTTCCGTTTGTGCCGGGAGTATCTCGACGACATCATCACCGTCGATAGCGATGCCATCTGCGCAGCGATGAAAGACTTATTCGAAGATGTGCGCGCAGTGGCGGAACCGTCTGGCGCGCTGGCGCTGGCGGGGATGAAAAAGTACATCGCTCAGCACAACATTCGCGGTGAGCGGCTGGCGCATATTCTTTCTGGAGCCAACGTGAACTTCCACGGTCTGCGCTACGTCTCGGAACGCTGCGAACTGGGCGAACAGCGTGAAGCGTTGCTGGCGGTGACCATCCCGGAAGAGAAGGGCAGCTTTCTGAAGTTCTGCCAGTTGCTTGGCGGGCGCTCGGTCACAGAGTTCAACTACCGTTTCGCTGATGCTAAAGATGCCTGTATTTTTGTCGGTGTGCGCTTAAGTCGCGGCCTTGAAGAGCGCAAAGAAATTTTGCAGATGCTCAACGACGGTGGCTACAGCGTGGTTGATCTCTCCGACGACGAAATGGCGAAGTTGCATGTGCGCTATATGGTTGGCGGGCGTCCATCGCATCCGTTGCAGGAACGCCTCTACAGCTTCGAATTCCCGGAATCACCGGGTGCGCTGCTGCGCTTCCTCAACACGCTGGGGACGCACTGGAATATCTCTTTGTTCCACTATCGCAGTCATGGCACCGACTACGGGCGTGTACTGGCAGCGTTCGAGCTGGGCGATCATGAACCGGATTTCGAAACCCGGCTGAATGAGCTGGGCTACGATTGCCACGACGAAACCAATAACCCGGCGTTCAGGTTCTTTTTGGCGGGTTAATGGTTCGGCAAAATCTTCCAGAACGCCTCAATCAGCGGCTCATGTAGCCGCTTTTTTTGCGCACAAACGCCCAGCTCAAACGGCGTTTTCTCATCGCTGCGCTCTAAAATCATCACACGATTACGCACTGGCTCCGGGCTGTTATCCAGTACCACTTCCGGCAGCAGCGCCACGCCACAGCCAAGTGCCACCATCGATACCATTGCTTCATGCCCGCCAACCGTGGCGTAAATCATCGGGTTACTGATTTTATTGCGTCGAAACCACAACTCAATGCGGCGGCGTACTGGTCCCTGATCGGCCATGATGAAGGGAATCGTCGACCAGTCCGGTTGTTCTACTGAGACCTGATTACGCACCGGGCAGGGCAGTGCGGGCGCGATCAGAACGACCGCCAGATTCTCCAGCATTGAGAATGCCACCGCACCTGGCAGAGTCTCCGGCTTCCCGGCAATCGCCAAATCTGCTTCTCCAGTGACCACCTTTTCCATTGCATCCGCCGCATCACCGGTGGTGAGCTTAATTTCCACCGATGGATGCTCCGCGCGGAATCGGTCGAGAATCGGTGGCAGATGGCTGTAAGCGGCAGTCACCGAACAGAAAATATGTAATTCGCCAGAGAGGGACGGCCCTTGCTGGTCGATGGTGTGGCGCAATTGCTGATACTGTAACAACGTTTGCTGGGCGAAAACACGCAGCTCTTCGCCCGCTTCCGTCAGCGTTACCGTGCGGTTATCGCGCACAAACAGCGGTTGGCCGAGATCTTCTTCCAGGCGCTGAATCTGTCGGGAAAGCGTGGAGGGGCTGACGTGCATTGCCCGCGCGCTACGGCCAAAATGGCGGCTTTCCGCCAGATGCAGAAACATTTTCAGGTCGCGTAAATCCACAGGCTTAACCCCCGGTTATGACGTTGCAGAAATTGCAATATGACGTTGTGAATATATCAATTTCCGCAATAAATTTCCTGTTGTAATGTGGTGACATTCTCGCTCAACAGCGAACCGAACAATAAGAAGCACAACATCACGAGGAATCACCATGGCTAACTACTTCAATACACTGAATCTGCGCCAGCAGCTGGCACAACTGGGCAAATGTCGCTTTATGGGGCGCGACGAGTTCGCTGACGGCGCGAGCTACCTTCAGGGTAAAAAAGTGGTCATCGTCGGTTGTGGCGCGCAGGGTCTGAACCAGGGCCTGAACATGCGTGATTCTGGTCTCGATATCTCCTACGCCCTGCGTAAAGAAGCGATCGCTGAGAAGCGCGCGTCCTGGCGTAAAGCGACTGAAAACGGTTTTAAGGTAGGTACTTACGAAGAACTGATCCCGCAGGCGGATCTGGTGGTTAACCTGACGCCGGACAAGCAGCACTCTGACGTAGTGCGTTCCGTTCAACCGCTGATGAAAGATGGCGCTGCGCTGGGTTACTCGCATGGTTTCAACATCGTCGAAGTGGGCGAGCAGATCCGTAAAGACATCACTGTAGTAATGGTTGCGCCGAAATGCCCAGGCACCGAAGTGCGTGAAGAGTATAAACGTGGATTCGGCGTACCGACGCTGATTGCCGTTCACCCGGAAAACGATCCGAAAGGCGAAGGCATGGCGATCGCTAAAGCCTGGGCGGCAGCAACCGGTGGTCACCGTGCGGGCGTTCTGGAATCCTCTTTCGTTGCGGAAGTGAAATCTGACCTGATGGGTGAGCAAACCATTCTGTGCGGTATGTTGCAGGCTGGTTCTCTGCTGTGCTTCGACAAGCTGGTGGAAGAGGGCACCGACCCGGCATATGCAGAAAAACTGATTCAGTTCGGCTGGGAAACCATCACCGAAGCCCTGAAGCAGGGCGGCATCACCCTGATGATGGACAGGCTCTCTAACCCGGCGAAACTGCGTGCTTATGCGCTTTCTGAGCAACTGAAAGAGATCATGGCGCCGCTGTTCCAGAAACATATGGACGACATCATCTCCGGTGAATTCTCCTCTGGCATGATGGCAGACTGGGCTAATGATGATAAGAAACTGCTGACCTGGCGTGAAGAGACCGGCAAAACCGCGTTCGAAACCGCACCGCAGTATGAAGGTAAAATCGGCGAGCAGGAGTACTTCGATAAAGGTGTGCTGATGATCGCGATGGTGAAAGCAGGCGTTGAGCTGGCGTTCGAAACCATGGTTGATTCCGGCATCATTGAAGAGTCGGCATACTATGAATCACTGCATGAGCTGCCGCTGATTGCCAACACCATCGCCCGTAAGCGTCTGTACGAAATGAACGTGGTTATCTCTGATACCGCAGAATACGGTAACTATCTGTTCTCTTACGCTTGCGTACCGCTGCTGAAACCGTTTATGGCAGAGCTGCAGCCGGGCGATCTGGGTAAAGCTATTCCAGAAGGTGCGGTAGATAACGCGCAACTGCGTGATGTAAATGATGCGATTCGCAGCCATGCAATTGAGCAGGTAGGTAAAAAACTGCGTGGCTATATGACGGATATGAAACGTATTGCTGTTGCGGGTTAAGTGTGCGCTGATGCCCTCTCCCACAGGGAGAGGGAGAAAACACTCAAGGCCTTCTCCGGGAGAAGGCCTTGCTGTTAGTTGCGGTACAGCACCTTAATGATGTGATACCCGAACTGGGTATGCAGCGGGCCGGTTGGCTCCAGCACCGGACAAGAGAACACCACTTTATCAAACGCCGGAACCATCTGACCCTGGCGAAATTCCCCTAAATCACCGCCGCGTTTGCCTGACGGGCAAATGGAATGTTTCTTCGCCAGCTTGCCAAAATCGGCGCCGTTCTTGATCTGCTCCAGAAGTTCCTGAGCCAGTTTCTCTTCTTTTACAAGGATATGCAGTGCTGCTGCTGTTTTTGCCATGATCGTGCCTTGAGTGGTAAGGATGAGGCTGGCTATACTACCACGCTGTTATTTCCCCCTCCCGACTTTCATTGAGCGATTTTTCTATGCGTCTAAACCCCGGCCAACAACAAGCTGTCGAATTCGTTACCGGCCCCTGCCTGGTGCTGGCGGGCGCGGGTTCCGGCAAGACTCGTGTGATCACCAATAAAATCGCCCATCTGATCCGTGACTGCGGTTATCAGGCGCGACATATCGCAGCGGTGACCTTTACCAATAAAGCAGCGCGCGAGATGAAAGAGCGTGTCGGGCAGACGCTGGGGCGCAAAGAGGCTCGTGGGCTGATGATCTCCACCTTCCACACGCTGGGGCTGGATATCATCAAACGCGAGTATGCAGCGTTAGGGATGAAAGCGAACTTTTCGCTGTTTGACGATACCGATCAGCTTGCTTTGCTCAAAGAGTTGACCGAAGGACTGATTGAAGATGACAAAGTTCTCCTGCAACAGCTGATTTCAACCATCTCTAATTGGAAGAACGATCTCAAAACTCCTGCGCAGGCGGCGGCAGAGGCAAAAGGCGAGCGGGATCGCATTTTTGCCCATTGTTATGGGCTGTATGATGCGCACCTGAAAGCGTGCAATGTTCTCGACTTCGACGATCTGATTTTATTGCCGACATTGCTGCTGCAACGCAATGTGGAAGTACGCGAACGCTGGCAAAACAAGATTCGCTACCTGCTGGTGGATGAGTATCAGGATACCAACACCAGCCAGTATGAGCTGGTGAAACTGCTGGTGGGCAGCCGCGCTCGCTTTACCGTGGTGGGAGATGATGACCAGTCGATCTACTCCTGGCGCGGCGCACGTCCGCAAAACCTGGTGCTGCTGAGCCAGGATTTCCCGGCGTTGAAGGTGATTAAGCTTGAGCAGAACTACCGCTCTTCCGGACGTATTTTGAAAGCGGCGAACATCCTGATCGCCAATAACCCGCACGTCTTTGAAAAGCGTCTGTTCTCCGAACTGGGTTACGGCACAGAGCTAAAAGTTTTAAGCGCGAATAACGAGGAACATGAAGCCGAGCGCGTTACTGGCGAGCTGATCGCCCATCACTTCGTCAATAAAACGCAGTACAAAGATTACGCTATTCTTTATCGCGGTAACCATCAGTCGCGGGTGTTTGAAAAATTCCTGATGCAAAACCGCATCCCGTACAAAATATCCGGTGGTACGTCGTTTTTCTCTCGTCCTGAAATCAAGGATTTGCTGGCTTATCTGCGCGTGCTGACTAACCCGGACGATGACAGCGCATTTCTGCGTATCGTTAACACGCCGAAGCGAGAGATTGGCCCGGCGACGCTGAAAAAGCTGGGTGAGTGGGCGATGACGCGTAATAAAAGTATGTTTACCGCCAGCTTTGATATGGGGTTGAGTCAGACACTGAGTGGACGTGGTTATGAAGCGTTGACCCGATTTACTCACTGGCTGGCGGAAATCCAGCGACTGGCGGAGCGGGAGCCTGTCGCCGCAGTGCGCGATCTGATCCACGGGATGGATTATGAATCCTGGTTATACGAAACGTCACCCAGCCCGAAAGCCGCCGAAATGCGCATGAAGAACGTTAACCAGTTATTTAGCTGGATGACGGAGATGCTGGAAGGTAGCGAACTGGATGAGCCGATGACGCTCACCCAGGTGGTGACGCGCTTTACTCTGCGCGACATGATGGAACGTGGCGAGAGTGACGAAGAGCTTGATCAGGTGCAACTGATGACTCTGCACGCGTCAAAAGGGCTGGAGTTTCCTTATGTCTACATGGTCGGTATGGAAGAAGGATTTTTGCCGCACCAAAGCAGCATCGACGAGGATAATATCGATGAAGAGCGGCGGCTGGCCTATGTCGGCATCACCCGCGCCCAGAAAGAGTTGACCTTTACGCTGTGTAAAGAGCGTCGTCAGTACGGTGAGCTGGTACGTCCGGAGCCGAGCCGCTTCCTGCTGGAATTACCGCAGGATGACTTGATTTGGGAACAAGAGCGCAAAGTGGTCAGCGCCGAAGAACGGATGCAGAAAGGGCAAAACCATCTGGCGAATCTGAAAGCGATGATGGCAGCAAAACGAGGCAAATAGCCATTCGTATTGTCTGGGGCTGGTTGGATTGGATGATCACGGCACCGGAAAGCGGAATTATCGCCGGATAAGATGCGTGAGCATCGCATCCGGCACATTACACGTTAAAGCACTTCCAGCGGCCAGTGGACATAGCTCTGCCACTCAATTTCCTGATCGATAATCTCTTTACCCAGCGGGTGCTGAGCCAGCCAACCTTGCGGCAGTGTCAGGGTCAACTGTTCATGGTTGGCCTGTAATGTCATCTCCGGCACTAAATCGTCACGGCGACGGCTGGCAAAAATGATTGCCAGGCGCAGTAAACGACAGAGTTGTTCCGCAACGCGCGGCGGTACGGCATTTTGTTGATGCAGCGATGAGAGATCGACTGGATTCGTCTGGTTGAGCAATAGCGTCGCCAGCAGCTTTTTCTGCGCAGGCGTAAAACCGGGAAGATCCAGATTACGCACGAGATAAGCGGCATGTTGCGGCGCTTGTTTGAAATCAACGCTCAGACCAATTTCATGAAGTTGACAGGCGCTAATTAGCAAATCGCGGCTAATCGCTTCAAGATGCCATTCACTCTCCACTTGATCGAAGAAGTTAGCCGCAACGCTGGCTACGCGCTGAGCCTGATCAATATCAATCATAAAGCGGCGCTGAATATTATGCAGTGTTCGGCTGCGAATATCTTGCTCAACCGCCAGATGTAACATGCCGTAGACCAGGCCTTCACGTAGAGCACCGCCCGCCAGGGTCATACACTGAATATTCAGTTCGGTAAAAATGGCTATCAGGATCGCCAGACCACTCGGGAATACTAATGCGCGTTCCAGCGTTAACCCTTCAATCTCCAGCTCTTCCAGCCGACCACAATGAATAGCGCGCTGTTTCAGTTGCTGCAACTTCGCGAGGGTAATGCGCTCATCCATCCCCTGCGCCATCATTATTTCCTGTAACGCCTGCACGGTGCCGGAAGCGCCAACGCACACTTTCCAGCCGTGATATCGCAGTTCATCAGCAACCGGACGCAAAACTTCACGTGCGGCTTGTTCAGCTGCGACAAAGTTTTCCTGCCCGAGATTACGATCGACGAAATAACGTTCCAGCCAGGTGACGCAGCCCATCGACAGGCTGAACAAAGACGTGGTCTGTGCACCTGTGCCAGTGACCAGTTCGGTACTCGCGCCGCCAATATCCACGACCAGGCGCTGATCGGCTCCACCTGTGGTATGAGCAACACCCTGATAAATCAGGCGCGCTTCCTCTTCACCGCTAATGACTTGCACTGGACAACCGAGGATTTCCTGCGCTTTAGCAATAAAATCACCGGCATTGACAGCAAGTCGTAACGTCGCCGTAGCGACAACGCGAATTTGCGATGGTGGGATATCTTGCAGACGTTCAGCAAACAGGCGCAGACATTGCCAGCCGCGCTCCATTGCTTCATTAGACAGGGCATTTTCGCTGTTCAGGCCAGCAGCCAGACGCACTTTGCGTTTAATTCGCGTCAGCGTCTGGATACTTCCAGCCACCTCGCGCACAACCAGCATATGAAAACTATTCGAACCGAGATCAATGGCTGCATACAGCGATGAGGTGGAACCCATACTCTTCATCCTTCAATCTGTCTCTGCGTTGGCTGCATTCTTTCACCCGAATCACTTACTACAGTAAGCGCATCGGGATTCATTCTCTTGCCATCTTGATACAGTTTGAATGATTTTGAGTATGACATTATTTATTTAACCTGAACGACGACGATTACGTGGAGCACCAGTACGACGCGGACCATTGCCTGTGCGCGGGCGCGTGAGGCGCAGCGGTTTTGGCAGATCGGTCATCAATGCGTCCGGATTGTATTTGCTTACCGGAATTGAGTGACCAATATAGGTCTCAATAGCAGGCAAATTCAATGCATACTCTTCACACGCCAGGCTGATAGAGTGACCGCTTGCGCCTGCGCGGCCAGTACGACCGATACGGTGAACGTAATCTTCACAGTCATCGGGCAAATCGTAGTTAAACACGTGCGTCACTGCCGGAATATGCAGACCACGAGCAGCAACGTCGGTAGCAACCAGAATATCCAGATCGCCACGGGTAAATTCATCAAGAATACGCAGGCGTTTTTTCTGCGCCACATCGCCCGTCAACAGACCAACACGATGACCATCTGCCGCCAGGTGACCCCAGATATCTTCACAACGGTGTTTGGTGTTGGCGAAAATAATCGCTCTGTCTGGCCACTCTTCTTCGATCAGCGTTTGCAACAAACGCATCTTTTCTTCGTTAGAAGGGTAGAAAAGCTCTTCTTTAATACGGTGGCCCGTTTTCTGTTCCGGTTCCACTTCGATATATTCGGCGTTATTCATCTGCTCGAACGCCAGTTCACGTACCCGGTACGAAAGTGTGGCAGAGAACAGCATGTTGAGGCGCTGGTTCGCAGGCGGCATACGGCGGAACAGCCAGCGGATATCTTTAATAAAGCCCAGATCGTACATGCGATCGGCTTCGTCCAGCACCACCACCTGAATGGCACCGAGGTTAATATGGTTTTGTTTGGCGTAGTCGATCAAACGACCCGTGGTGCCAATCAGAATGTCAACGCCGCTTTCCAGCACTTTCAACTGTTTGTCGTAGCCATCGCCACCGTAGGCCAGACCCAGTTTCAGGCCAGTAGCTTGTGCCAGTGGTTCCGCGTCGGCGTGGATCTGCACGGCAAGTTCACGCGTCGGTGCCATAATTAAGGCACGCGGTTGATTCACCTTGCGATCGGCAATTGCGGGATGAGAGAGAAGGTAATGAAACGAAGACGTAAGAAACGCCATCGTTTTCCCGGTACCGGTTTGCGCCTGCCCGGCTACGTCACGACCTTCCAGCGTTAGCGGAAGAGCCAGTGCCTGAATGGGCGTACAGTTATGAAACCCTTTTTTTTCAAGGGCTTCTACAACTTTCGGATGCAGGGCGAAGTCGGAAAACTTCTGTTCTGTTAAATGTGTTTTGCTCATAGTGTGATAGAATATCAGCTTACTATTGCTTTACGAAAGCGTATCCGGTGAAATAAAGTCAACCTTTAGTTGGTTAATGTTACACCAACAACGAAACCAACACGCCAGGCTTATTCCTGTGGAGTTATATATGAGCGATAAAATTATTCACCTGACTGACGACAGTTTTGATACGGATGTACTCAAAGCGGACGGGGCAATCCTCGTCGATTTCTGGGCAGAGTGGTGCGGTCCGTGCAAAATGATCGCCCCGATTCTGGATGAAATCGCTGACGAATATCAGGGCAAACTGACCGTTGCAAAACTGAACATCGATCAAAACCCTGGCACTGCGCCGAAATATGGCATCCGTGGTATCCCGACTCTGCTGCTGTTCAAGAATGGCGAAGTGGCGGCAACGAAAGTCGGCGCGCTGTCTAAAGGTCAGTTGAAAGAGTTCCTCGACGCCAATCTGGCATAAGGGAACGTCATGTTCGGGTGCCCTGTCGCTAAAAACTGGACGCCCGGCGTGAGCCATGCTAACTTAATGTTGACTTCGTATTAAACTTACCTTATTAAGTTTGAATCTTGTAATATCCAACGCTTCCCGTTTTTATCTAATGCGAAGTGAACAGATTTCTGGTTTGTCACTCAATCCGTCTTGTCGTTTCAGTTCTGCGTACTTTCCTGTGACCAGACAGCGAAAAGACATGAGTCGATGACCGTAAACAGGCATGGATGATCCTGCCATACCATTCACAACATTAAGTTCGAGATTTACCCCAAGTTTAAGAACTCACACCACTATGAATCTTACCGAATTAAAGAATACGCCGGTTTCTGAGCTGATCACTCTCGGCGAAAATATGGGGCTGGAAAATCTGGCTCGTATGCGTAAGCAGGACATTATTTTTGCCATCCTGAAGCAGCACGCAAAGAGTGGCGAAGATATCTTTGGTGATGGCGTACTGGAGATATTGCAGGATGGATTTGGTTTCCTCCGTTCCGCAGACAGCTCCTACCTCGCCGGTCCTGATGACATCTACGTTTCTCCCAGCCAAATCCGCCGTTTCAACCTCCGCACTGGTGATACCATCTCTGGTAAGATTCGCCCGCCGAAAGAAGGTGAACGCTATTTTGCGCTGCTGAAAGTTAATGAAGTTAACTTTGATAAACCTGAAAACGCCCGCAATAAAATCCTCTTTGAGAACTTAACTCCGCTGCACGCAAACTCTCGTCTGCGTATGGAACGTGGTAACGGATCTACTGAAGATTTGACCGCTCGCGTGCTGGATCTGGCTTCGCCAATCGGTCGTGGTCAACGTGGTCTGATTGTGGCGCCGCCGAAAGCAGGTAAAACCATGCTGCTGCAGAATATCGCCCAGAGCATTGCTTACAATCACCCGGATTGTGTGCTGATGGTTCTGCTGATTGACGAACGTCCGGAAGAAGTAACCGAGATGCAGCGTCTGGTTAAAGGGGAAGTTGTCGCTTCTACCTTTGACGAACCGGCATCTCGCCACGTTCAGGTTGCGGAAATGGTGATCGAGAAGGCGAAACGTCTGGTTGAGCACAAGAAAGACGTTATTATTCTGCTCGACTCTATTACTCGTCTGGCGCGTGCTTACAACACCGTCGTTCCGGCTTCCGGTAAAGTGTTGACCGGTGGTGTGGATGCTAACGCACTGCATCGTCCGAAACGCTTCTTCGGTGCGGCGCGTAACGTGGAAGAGGGCGGCAGCCTGACCATCATCGCGACGGCGCTGATCGATACGGGTTCCAAAATGGACGAAGTTATCTACGAAGAGTTTAAAGGCACCGGTAACATGGAACTGCACCTCTCTCGTAAGATCGCTGAAAAACGCGTCTTCCCTGCTATCGACTACAACCGTTCCGGTACACGTAAAGAAGAACTGCTCACTACTCAGGAAGAGCTGCAGAAAATGTGGATCCTGCGCAAAATCATTCACCCGATGGGTGAAATCGACGCAATGGAATTCCTCATTAACAAACTGGCAATGACCAAGACCAATGACGATTTCTTTGATATGATGAAACGCTCATAAATTTGTCTTATGCTAAAAACGCCACGTGTTTACGTGGCGTTTTGCTTTTATATCTGTAATCTTAGCAGCGTGCCTGTGATGGTGGGAAAATTCCTGGTTTTTGCGGGTGTTTTATACGATTTTCGTCGCGAGTGGTTGGTTTTTACACAAGTCTGATTGGTTCAGAAAGTAGTTTCCCTTCTGAATAAAGGTCTTCGTGGGTATACTTCTGCTAATAATTTTCTCTGAGAGCATGCATTGTGAATTTACTGACAGTGAGTACTGATCTCATCAGTATTTTTTTATTCACGACACTGTTTCTGTTTTTTGCCCGCAAGGTAGCAAAAAAAGTCGGTTTAGTGGATAAACCTAACTTCCGCAAACGTCACCAGGGATTGATACCGCTCGTTGGGGGTATTTCAGTTTATGCAGGGATTTGCTTTACGTTCGGAATTGTCGATTATTACATTCCGCATGCATCTCTCTACCTGGCTTGCGCTGGCGTCCTGGTGTTCATCGGCGCGCTGGATGACCGTTTTGATATCAGCGTAAAAATTCGAGCCACCATACAGGCCGCTGTTGGCATCATTATGATGGTGTTCGGCAAACTTTATCTCAGTAGCCTTGGCTATATTTTTGGCGACTGGGAGATGGTACTTGGACCGTTTGGGTATTTCCTGACGTTGTTTGCAGTCTGGGCGGCAATTAATGCTTTCAATATGGTTGATGGCATTGATGGTTTGCTGGGCGGGTTGTCCTGCGTCTCATTTGCGGCAATTGGCATGATTTTGTGGTTCGACGGGCAAACCAGCCTCGCTATCTGGTGCTTTGCGATGATTGCCGCCATCCTGCCTTACATCATGCTTAACCTCGGTATTCTGGGGCGTCGCTACAAAGTCTTTATGGGCGATGCGGGCAGTACATTGATTGGTTTTACCGTAATCTGGATCCTGCTGGAAACCACCCAGGGTAAAACGCATCCGATTAGCCCGGTGACTGCATTATGGATAATCGCCATTCCGCTGATGGATATGGTGGCTATTATGTATCGTCGCCTGCGTAAAGGCATGAGTCCGTTCTCGCCTGACCGTCAGCACATTCATCATTTAATCATGCGCGCTGGCTTTACTTCTCGTCAGGCATTTGTGCTGATTACCCTTGCTGCTGCACTGCTTGCTTCCATTGGCGTGCTGGCAGAATATTCTCATTTTGTCCCTGAATGGGTCATGCTGGTGCTCTTTTTGCTAGCATTCTTCCTCTATGGCTATTGCATTAAGCGCGCCTGGAAGGTTGCTCGCTTTATTAAGCGTGTGAAACGCCGACTGCGCAGAAATCGTGGTGGCAGCCCCAACTTAACCAAATAAACGAGGATGTAATGACGCAACCAATGCCTGGGAAACCAGCCGAAGACGCTGAAAATGAACTGGATATTCGTGGGTTGTTTCGTACCTTGTGGGCTGGGAAGCTGTGGATTATTGGCGTGGGGCTGGCGTTTGCGTTAATTGCGCTGGCGTATACATTTTTCGCCCGCCAGGAGTGGAGTGCGACGGCGATTACCGATCGTCCAACGGTGAATATGCTGGGGGGATACTACTCGCAGCAGCAGTTTTTGCGTAACCTGGACGTCCGTTCGAACATGGCTCCTGCCGACCAACCATCGGTCATGGACGAAGCCTATAAAGAATTTGTTATGCAGCTGGCGTCGTGGGACACCCGTCGCGATTTCTGGCTGCAGACGGATTATTACAAACAGCGGATGGTCGGTAACAGTAAAGCCGATGCGGCTCTGCTGGATGAAATGATCAACAACATCCAGTTTATTCCCGGTGATTTCACCCGCGCGACCAATGATAACGTTAAATTGATTGCCGAAACTGCCCCTGATGCCAATAATCTGCTGCGTCAATATGTCGCATTCGCCAGTCAGCGCGCTGCCAGCCATCTGAATGATGAGCTGAAAGGCGCATGGGCAGCACGCACTATCCAAATGAAAGCCCAGGTGAAGCGTCAGGAAGAAGTTGCGAAAGCGATCTACGACCGCCGGGTAAACAGCATTGAGCAGGCGCTCAAAATCGCCGAGCAACATAATATTTCCCGTAGTGCGACAGATGTCCCTGCGGATGAATTGCCTGATTCAGAAATGTTTTTGCTGGGGCGCCCTATGCTGCAGGCGCGATTAGAAAATTTACAGGCCGTCGGTCCGGCCTTTGATCTTGACTATGATCAGAATCGGGCCATGTTAAACACCCTTAATGTAGGTCCAACCCTGGATCCGCGTTTTCAGACCTATCGCTATTTGCGTACGCCGGAAGAACCGGTAAAACGCGATAGCCCACGTCGTGCCTTCCTTATGATTATGTGGGGCATTGTCGGGGGGCTGATCGGGGCTGGTGTCGCATTAACCCGCCGTTGCTCGAAATAGCAACACTGCTGCGGTGAGCGCAAAGGCGCTCGCCGCTTATTCAAAGAGAATCGATGTGAAAGTACTGACTGTATTTGGTACGCGCCCGGAAGCCATCAAGATGGCACCGCTGGTGCATGCGTTGGCAAAAGATCCTTTTTTTGAGGCTAAAGTTTGCGTCACTGCGCAGCATCGGGAGATGCTCGATCAGGTGCTGAAACTCTTTTCCATTGTACCTGACTACGATCTCAACATAATGCAGCCAGGGCAGGGTCTGACAGAGATAACCTGTCGGATTCTGGAAGGGCTAAAACCTATTCTTGCCGAGTTTAAACCAGACGTCGTGCTGGTACACGGTGATACCACTACCACACTGGCAACCAGCCTGGCAGCGTTTTATCAGCGTATTCCTGTTGGTCACGTAGAGGCTGGACTGCGTACGGGCGATCTCTATTCACCGTGGCCGGAAGAGGCTAACCGCACGCTGACCGGTCATCTGGCGATGTACCATTTCTCGCCAACTGAAACTTCCCGGCAAAACCTGCAGCGTGAAAACGTTGCTGACAGCCGAATCTTTATTACCGGCAATACCGTTATCGACGCCTTGCTGTGGGTGCGCGACCAGGTGATGAGCAGCGATACGCTGCGTTCTGAACTGGCGGCAAATTACCCGTTTATCGACCCCGATAAGAAGATGATTCTGGTGACCGGTCACAGACGTGAGAGCTTCGGTCGTGGCTTTGAAGAAATTTGCCACGCACTGGCAGAAATCGCCACCACTCATCAGGACATCCAGATTGTCTATCCGGTACATCTCAACCCGAACGTCAGAGAACCGGTAAACCGCATTCTGGGGCATGTGAAAAATGTCATTCTGATCGATCCCCAGGAATATTTACCGTTTGTCTGGCTGATGAACCACGCCTGGTTGATTTTGACTGACTCTGGCGGTATTCAGGAAGAAGCGCCTTCACTGGGTAAACCGGTGCTGGTGATGCGCGATACCACTGAACGTCCGGAAGCAGTGATGGCGGGTACGGTGCGTCTGGTAGGCACGGATAAGCAGCGAATTGTCGAGGAAGTGACGCGTCTTTTAAAAGACGAAAACGAATATCAAACTATGAGCCGCGCCCATAACCCGTATGGTGATGGTCAGGCATGCTCTCGCATTTTGGAAGCGTTAAAAAATAATCGGATATCACTATGAGTTTTGCGACCATTTCTGTCATTGGACTGGGTTACATTGGGCTGCCGACGGCGGCAGCGTTTGCCTCCCGGCAAAAACAGGTGATTGGTGTCGATATCAACCAACAAGCGGTTGATACCATCAATCGTGGCGAAATCCATATCGTCGAGCCTGATTTAGCGAGCGTGGTAAAAACTGCCGTAGAAGGTGGATTTTTACGAGCGAGCACGACGCCGGTTGAGGCGGATGCCTGGTTGATTGCTGTACCTACGCCGTTTAAAGGTGATCATGAACCGGATATGACTTACGTCGAATCGGCTGCCCGCTCCATTGCGCCAGTACTGAAAAAAGGCGCGCTGGTGATCCTTGAGTCCACCTCGCCGGTGGGGGCAACCGAGAAGATGGCAGAATGGTTAGCAGAGATGCGTCCAGATCTGACTTTCCCGCAGCAAGTGGGGGAGCAGGCTGACGTGAATATTGCCTACTGCCCTGAACGTGTGTTGCCGGGGCAGGTGATGGTCGAGTTGATTAAAAATGACCGTGTGATTGGCGGTATGACGCCGGTTTGTTCTGCGCGCGCCAGCGAACTGTACAAAATTTTCCTCGAAGGAGAGTGTGTCGTCACTAACTCGCGGACGGCGGAAATGTGTAAGCTGACTGAAAACAGCTTCCGCGATGTGAATATCGCTTTTGCTAATGAATTGTCGCTGATTTGTGCCGATCAGGGGATTAACGTCTGGGAACTGATTCGCCTGGCGAATCGTCACCCTCGCGTCAATATTCTTCAGCCTGGCCCTGGCGTGGGCGGCCACTGCATCGCTGTTGATCCGTGGTTTATTGTGGCACAGAACCCGCAGCAGGCGCGGCTTATCCGTACCGCGCGTGAAGTGAACGATCACAAACCGTTCTGGGTTATCGATCAAGTGAAAGCGGCGGTTGCCGACTGCCTTGCTGCTACCGATAAACGCGCCAGTGAACTGAAAATCGCCTGCTTTGGTCTGGCGTTTAAACCGAATATTGATGACCTGCGCGAAAGCCCGGCGATGGAAATCGCTGAACTGATCGCGCAATGGCACAGCGGTGAAACGCTGGTTGTTGAACCGAATATTCACCAGTTGCCGAAAAAACTGATCGGACTTTGCACTCTGGCGCAGCTTGACGACGCACTGGAAACGGCAGATGTACTGGTGATGCTGGTCGATCACAGTCAGTTCAAAGCCATCAGCGGCGAACATGTTAAACAGCAGTATGTCGTAGATACCAAAGGGGTCTGGCGCTGATTACAGTGAATGACTGTTTTGAGGGAGTCACACAATGCCCATTCGCGCCAGAATTGAACCACTAACCTGGGAAAACACCTTCTTTGGTGTCAATAGCGCCATTGTGCGTATTAGTCCTGACGCGCCACTCCTGACGTCAGACGCCTTAGCGCCGTGGTCACGGGTGCAGGCCAAAATTGCCGCATCAAATACCGATGAGCTGGACGCCTTGCAACAACTGGGATTCTTACTAGTTGAGGGTGAAGTTGATTTGGTACTGCCTGTGAACAGTGCAAGTGATAGCGACGCAGAAGTGGCACAAGAGACAGATATTCCAGTGCTACGCCAGTTAGCCTGCGAGGCATTTGCGCAAAGCCGTTTTCGTGCGCCGTGGTATGCGCCTGACGCCAGTGGGCGCTTTTATGCGCAGTGGATTGAAAACGCCGTACGCGGCACTTTTGATCATCAATGCCTGATTTTACGTTCGGCGTCTGGTGATATTTGTGGCTATGTTTCTCTACGAGAGTTGAATGCCACTGACGCGCGCATTGGCTTGCTGGCAGGCCGTGGCTCCGGTGCACAGCTGATGCAAGCGGCGCTAAACTGGGCGTATGCTCGCGGTAAAACAACATTGCGGGTGGCGACCCAGATGGGCAACACCGCCGCGCTTAAACGATACATACAAAGTGGTGCGAATGTAGAAAGCACCGCGTACTGGTTATACAGGTGATCACATGATTCCATTTAACGCACCGCCGGTGGTAGGAACCGAACTCGACTATATGCAGTCGGCAATGGGTAGCGGCAAACTGTGCGGTGATGGCGGTTTTACCCGTCGCTGCCAGCAGTGGCTGGAGCAACGTTTTGGTAGTGCCAAAGTGCTGCTGACGCCGTCCTGCACCGCTTCGCTGGAGATGGCGGCGTTGCTGCTCGATATCCAGCCTGGCGATGAAGTGATCATGCCGAGTTACACCTTTGTCTCCACCGCCAATGCCTTTGTGCTGCGTGGCGCGAAAATCGTCTTTGTGGATGTTCGTCCGGACACCATGAACATCGACGAAACGCTTATTGAATCGGCGATCACCGACAAAACGCGTGTTATCGTGCCGGTACATTACGCGGGCGTGGCCTGTGAAATGGACACCATTATGGCGCTGGCGAAAAAGCATAACCTGTTTGTGGTGGAAGATGCCGCTCAGGGCGTGATGTCCACTTACAAAGGGCGTGCGCTGGGAACCATTGGTCATATTGGCTGCTTTAGCTTCCATGAAACCAAAAACTACACGGCGGGCGGTGAAGGTGGTGCGACGCTGATTAACGATAAAGCGTTGATCGAGCGAGCTGAGATCATCCGCGAAAAAGGCACTAACCGCAGCCAGTTCTTCCGTGGTCAGGTCGATAAATATACCTGGCGTGATATTGGTTCCAGCTATCTGATGTCCGATCTGCAAGCTGCGTACCTGTGGGCGCAACTGGAAGCCGCCGAACGTATCAACCAGCAACGTCTGGCGTTGTGGCAAAACTACTATGATGCGTTAGCACCTCTGGCGAAAGCCGGGCGTATCGAACTGCCGTCGATTCCGGATGGCTGCGTGCAGAACGCGCATATGTTCTACATTAAGCTGCGGGATAATGATGACCGGAGCGCATTGATTAACTTCCTGAAAGAAGCGGAAATTATGGCGGTGTTCCATTATATTCCGCTACACGCAAGCCCTGCGGGTGAACGCTTTGGTGAGTTCCACGGCGAAGAACGCTACACCACCAAAGAGAGCGAGCGCCTGCTGCGCCTGCCGCTGTTCTACAATTTGTCGCCCGTCAATCAACGCACGGTAATTGCGACTTTGTTGAACTACTTCTCCTGATATGTCGCTGGCAAAAGCGTCCTTATGGACGGCGGCCAGTACGCTGGTCAAGATTGGTGCCGGGTTGCTGGTCGGTAAGTTGCTGGCGGTGTCATTTGGTCCGGCTGGGCTGGGGCTGGCGGCAAATTTCCGCCAGTTGATTACCGTGCTCGGCGTGCTCGCTGGGGCGGGCATCTTTAACGGCGTAACGAAATACGTTGCCCAGTACCATGATAATCCGCAGCAGCTACGCCGCGTGGTCGGTACTTCATCAGCGATGGTGCTTGCCTTCTCTACGCTGATGGCGCTGGTTTTTGTGCTGGCGGCTGCCCCAATCAGCCAGGGATTGTTCGGTAATACCGACTATCAGGGGCTGGTGCGATTGGTTGCACTCGTACAGATGGGGATCGCCTGGGGCAACCTGCTGCTGGCGCTGATGAAAGGTTTTCGTGATGCCGCCGGTAATGCCCTGTCGCTTATTCTCGGCAGCTTGCTTGGCGTTATTGCCTATTACGTCAGTTACCGTTTGGGCGGTTATGAAGGGGCGTTGCTGGGACTGGCGTTGATTCCTGCGCTGGTGGTGATTCCTGCCGTCATCATGCTAATTAAGCGTGGTGCAATCCCGTTAAGCTATCTGAAACCCAGCTGGGATAATGGTCTGGCAGGGCAGTTGAGCAAATTTACGCTCATGGCGTTGATTACGTCGGTGACCTTGCCCGTTGCTTACATCATGATGCGTAAACTGCTGGCGGCGCAGTATAGCTGGGATGAAGTGGGCATCTGGCAAGGGGTGAGCAGTATTTCCGATGCCTACCTGCAATTCATTACCGCCTCTTTTAGCGTGTATTTACTGCCCACGTTGTCGCGGCTAACGGAAAAGCGCGATATCACCCGGGAAGTGGTGAAGTCGCTGAAATTCGTCTTACCAGCAGTGGCGGTGGCGAGTTTTACCGTCTGGCTGCTGCGCGATTTTGCCATCTGGCTGCTGTTATCGAATAAATTTACCGCTATGCGCGATCTCTTTGCCTGGCAGTTGGTGGGCGATGTGTTAAAAGTGGGTGCTTATGTCTTTGGTTACCTGGTGATCGCCAAAGCGTCGCTGCGGTTTTATATCCTGGCGGAAGTCAGCCAGTTCACTTTGTTGATGGTATTTGCCCACTGGTTGATCCCTGCGCATGGTGCGCTGGGCGCGGCGCAGGCTTATATGGCAACGTATATCGTCTATTTCTCTCTTTGTTGTGGCGTGTTTTTACTCTGGCGTAGGCGGGCATGACTGTACTGATTCACGTACTGGGATCGGATATCCCTCACCATAACCAAACCGTTTTACGGTTTTTCAACGACGCGCTGGCCGCAACGAGCGAGCACGCGCGCGAGTTTATGGTTGCTGGCAAGGACGACGGCTTAAGTGACAGCTGTCCGGCACTTTCTGTGCAATTTTACCCAGGTAAAAAATCCCTGGCAGAAGCGGTCATCGCAAAGGCGAAAGCTAACCGGCAGCAGCGATTTTTCTTCCACGGTCAGTTCAACACCACGCTGTGGCTGGCGTTGCTGAGTGGTGGTATCAAACCCAGCCAGTTTTACTGGCATATCTGGGGGGCAGATCTCTATGAGGTCTCCAGCGGGCTGAAATTCAAACTGTTTTACCCTATCCGCCGGCTGGCACAAAAGCGAGTTGGCTGCGTATTTGCTACTCGCGGTGATTTGAGCTTTTTTGCTAAAACGCATCCTAAGGTGAGGGGCGAACTGATTTACTTCCCGACGCGGATGGATCCATCTCTCAATACGATGGCGAACGATCGGCAACGTGAAGGGAAAATGACCATTCTGGTGGGGAACTCCGGCGATCGCAGCAATGAACACATTGCCGCCTTAAATGCTGTTCATCAGCAGTTTGGCGATACGGTAAAAGTGGTGGTGCCGATGGGGTATCCGCCCAATAACGATGTGTATATCAACGAAGTTCGTCAGGCGGGGCTGAAATTGTTCAGCGAAGAAAATCTGCAAATTTTGAGCGAAAAACTGGATTTTGACGCCTATCTGGCGCTACTTCGCCAGTGCGATCTCGGCTACTTTATTTTTGCCCGCCAGCAGGGCATTGGTACTCTGTGCTTGTTGATTCAGGCAGGCATTCCCTGCGTACTTAACCGGGAAAACCCATTCTGGCAAGATATGACGGAACAACATTTACCGGTGCTGTTTACCACTGATGATCTCAACGAGGATATTGTGCGTGAAGCGCAGCGCCAGCTGGCGTCGGTGGATAAAAACAACATTGCCTTCTTTAGCCCGAACTATCTGCAAGGCTGGCGGCGGGCGTTGGCTATTGCCAGCGGGGAGGACGCATGAGCCTGTTGCAATTTAGCGGCCTGTTTGTTGTCTGGCTGCTTTGCTCACTGTTTATTGCTACGCTGACCTGGTTTGAGTTTCGCCGCGTGCGCTTTAACTTCAATGTCTTCTTTTCATTGCTGTTTTTGCTCACTTTTTTCTTTGGCTTTCCGCTGACCAGCGTGCTGGTATTTCGCTTTAATGTCGGCGTTGCGCCGCCAGACATTCTCCTTCAGGCGCTACTTTCTGCTGCTTGCTTCTATGCGGTTTACTACGTCACCTACAAAACCCGCCTACGCAAACGCGTTGTCGATGTACCGCGCCGCCCGCTGTTTACCATGAACCGTGTGGAGACCAATCTCACATGGGTGATCCTGATGGGCATCGCGCTGGTGAGCGTCGGCATCTTCTTCATGCACAACGGTTTTTTGCTGTTCCGGCTTAACTCCTACAGCCAGATCTTCTCCAGTGAAGTCTCCGGCGTGGCGCTAAAACGCTTCTTTTACTTTTTCATCCCGGCGATGCTGGTGGTCTATTTTCTGCGCCAGGACAGCAAAGCGTGGCTGTTTTTCCTCGTCAGCACGGTCGCATTTGGTTTGCTGACTTATATGATTGTCGGCGGTACTCGCGCCAATATCATCATCGCATTTGCTATCTTCCTGTTTATTGGCATTATTCGCGGCTGGATTTCGTTGTGGATGCTGGCGGCGGCAGGCGTGCTGGGGATTGTTGGTATGTTCTGGCTGGCGCTAAAACGCTATGGAATGAACGTGAGCGGCGATGAGGCGTTCTACACGTTTCTCTATCTCACCCGCGACACCTTCTCGCCGTGGGAGAATCTGGCGTTGCTGTTGCAGAACTACGACAACATCGACTTCCAGGGGCTGGCGCCGATTGTCCGCGATTTCTATGTCTTTATTCCTTCCTGGTTGTGGCCGGGACGGCCGAGCATGGTGCTGAATTCTGCCAACTATTTCACCTGGGAAGTGCTAAACAATCACTCCGGATTGGCAATCTCGCCTACGCTTATTGGTTCACTGGTTGTTATGGGCGGCGCGCTGTTTATTCCTCTGGGGGCGATTGTGGTTGGTCTGATCATTAAGTGGTTCGACTGGCTGTATGAGCTGGGCAACCGCGAAACCAATCGTTATAAGGCCGCGATATTGCACAGTTTCTGCTTCGGGGCGATCTTCAATATGATCGTGCTGGCGCGTGAAGGGCTGGATTCGTTTGTCTCACGCGTGGTCTTTTTTATCGTGGTCTTCGGCGCATGTCTGATGATCGCAAAACTGTTGTACTGGCTTTTTGAAAGCGCCGGACTCATTAATAAACGCACAAAATCATCGCTCCGGACGCAGGTTGAAGGATAACAATGAATAACAACACCACGGCACCGACCTATACGCTGCGTGGCTTACAGTTGATCGGTTGGCGTGATATGCAGCACGCCCTTGATTATCTGTTCGCTGAAGGGCAGCTTAAGCAGGGAACGCTGGTTGCCATTAATGCCGAAAAAATGCTGACCATTGAAGATAATGCTGAGGTCAGGGAGTTAATTAACGCTGCCGAATTTAAATATGCTGATGGCATCAGCGTTGTACGTTCAGTGCGTAAAAAGTACCCACAGGCGCAGGTTTCCCGTGTTGCCGGGGCCGATCTCTGGGAAGAGCTGATGGCGCGCGCAGGCAAAGAAGGGACGCCAGTATTTCTTGTTGGCGGTAAACCTGAAGTGCTGGCGCAGACCGAAGCTAAACTGCGCAACCAGTGGAATGTGAATATCGTTGGCAGTCAGGATGGTTATTTTAAACCCGAGCAGCGTCAGGCGCTGTTTGAACGAATTCATGCCAGTGGAGCGCAAATCGTCACCGTTGCGATGGGATCGCCAAAGCAGGAGATCTTCATGCGCGACTGCCGTCTGGTGCATCCAGATGCGCTGTATATGGGCGTTGGCGGGACGTATGATGTCTTTACTGGTCATGTGAAACGCGCGCCGAAAATCTGGCAAAAACTGGGGCTGGAGTGGCTCTATCGCCTGCTTTCGCAGCCAAGCCGCATTAAACGCCAGCTTCGTTTACTGCGCTATTTACGCTGGCACTACACCGGCAACCTCTGATTTTCCTCTCTCTGTAAAGCGACGGAGTGGTCACTCCGTCACCTGTCTGCCGTTTTATTACACAAAGCATCCAAATTTTTAATGCTTCATTTGCCATTTCTTCTAAATTACGAAAACATTCGCAACACTCGATGTACCCATAACGATAACCGGTAACACCGGAAAAACATGCAAACACAACACGAGGATTTATGGCAGATAACAAACCAGAGCTACAGCGTGGGCTGGAAGCTCGACATATCGAACTCATCGCCCTGGGGGGCACCATTGGCGTTGGCTTGTTTATGGGGGCTGCCAGTACCCTGAAATGGGCTGGGCCATCCGTATTGTTGGCCTATATCATCGCCGGGCTGTTCGTCTTTTTCATTATGCGTTCAATGGGCGAAATGTTGTTCCTCGAACCGGTTACTGGTTCTTTCGCCGTTTACGCACATCGTTATATGAGCCCGTTCTTTGGCTATCTCACCGCCTGGTCTTACTGGTTTATGTGGATGGCTGTGGGGATTTCAGAAATCACCGCCATCGGCGTCTACGTCCAGTTCTGGTTCCCGGAGATGGCACAGTGGATACCCGCATTGATCGCGGTGGCGCTGGTGGCGCTGGCAAATCTGGCGGCGGTGCGGTTGTATGGCGAAATCGAGTTCTTGTTCGCGATGATCAAAGTCACCACAATCATTGTGATGATCGTCATTGGCCTGGGCGTGATTTTCTTTGGCTTTGGCAATGGCGGGCAGTCGATTGGTTTTAGCAATCTCACAGAGCATGGCGGTTTCTTTGCGGGTGGCTGGAAAGGCTTCCTCACCGCCTTGTGTATCGTGGTGGCGTCCTACCAGGGCGTGGAGCTGATTGGCATCACCGCCGGTGAAGCGAAGAATCCGCAGGTGACGTTGCGCAGTGCCGTAGGCAAAGTGCTATGGCGAATCCTGATTTTCTACGTAGGCGCGATTTTCGTTATCGTCACTATCTTCCCGTGGAATGAAATAGGCAGCAACGGCAGCCCATTCGTACTGACTTTCGCCAAAATCGGCATTACCGCAGCGGCGGGCATTATCAACTTTGTGGTGCTGACGGCGGCTCTCTCTGGCTGTAACAGCGGCATGTACAGTTGCGGACGTATGCTCTACGCGCTGGCGAAAAACCGCCAGTTACCGGCGGCGATGGCGAAAGTTTCCCGTCACGGCGTACCAGTTGCGGGTGTGGCGGTATCAATAGCCATTCTGTTGATTGGTTCATGCCTGAATTACATCATCCCCAATCCACAGCGTGTGTTTGTTTACGTCTACAGTGCCAGCGTGCTTCCGGGGATGGTGCCATGGTTTGTGATTTTGATAAGCCAACTGCGTTTTCGTCGTGCGCACAAAGCGGCGATTGCCAGCCATCCGTTCCGCTCCATTCTGTTCCCGTGGGCCAACTACGTAACAATGGCATTCCTGATTTGCGTTTTGGTCGGCATGTACTTTAATGAAGATACGCGTATGTCGCTGTTTGTTGGCATCATCTTTATGCTGGCGGTGACGGCGATTTATAAAGTTTTTGGGCTTAATCGCCACGGTAAAGCGCATAAACTGGAGGAATAAGCAGCAAAATGCACAAACCGTAACCAAACGCGCATTTTATTTAAAAAGGGACTAGACAGAGGGGTGTGAAGTCCGTATTATCCACCCCCGCAACGGCGCTAAGCGCCCGTAGCTCAGCTGGATAGAGCGCTGCCCTCCGGAGGCAGAGGTCTCAGGTTCGAATCCTGTCGGGCGCGCCATTTAGTCCCGGCGCTTGAGCTGCGGTGGTAGTAATACCGCGTAACAAGATTTGTAGTGGTGGCTATAGCTCAGTTGGTAGAGCCCTGGATTGTGATTCCAGTTGTCGTGGGTTCGAATCCCATTAGCCACCCCATTATTAGAAGTTGTGACAATGCGAAGGTGGCGGAATTGGTAGACGCGC
>NZ_AEJZ01000005.1:0-25424 GCF_000208525.1 Escherichia sp. TW14182 | reverse complement strand
CACTAAATCAGTAAGTTGGCAGCATCACCGCATAGAAGAAGAGAAAGTTAATAGCTTTTATTGTTAAAAAATACGTTTCGTCGGCGAGCGCAAAAAAATGCAGCAGGCAAAGCTAAAAATGGTTATAAAAACACCACGTTGCTGCGTGCCAGAGAAGAAAAGAATATTTGAAATGCAACATATAGAGCAAAGGGATAAAATAGCAAAAGCGTGATGAAAATGTTATTTTCCGTTGCCGCACTGACCCGCTACAATGTCAGATTACTGCCGTAAAGAAGTTTGAGGAAGCAAGACAATGAGCACCACTATCGAAAAAATCCAACGCCAGATTGCTGAAAACCCGATCCTGCTGTACATGAAAGGTTCACCGAAACTGCCGAGCTGCGGTTTCTCTGCCCAGGCAGTCCAGGCGCTTGCCGCATGTGGCGAACGTTTTGCCTATGTTGATATCCTGCAAAATCCGGACATTCGTGCGGAACTGCCGAAATACGCTAACTGGCCGACTTTCCCGCAACTGTGGGTTGACGGCGAACTGGTAGGCGGCTGTGATATCGTGATCGAAATGTATCAGCGCGGCGAACTGCAACAGCTGATCAAAGAAACTGCCGCTAAATACAAGTCTGAAGAGCCGGACGCGGAGTAATCCGTCCTGCAATACTGACGGATGCAAACAAGCATCCGTCAGTGCTTTATCTATCCCCAATCCAGCCCTTGTGGCGAACTTGAAAATCCCGCTTCACGCAGCAGCGTAAACATCGGCGTTTGCCGGACGGGTTGATCATTCACTTCTGTCAGCGTAAAGCGCAGCCGTGGTTCGCGACGCAGTGCGGTAGTCAGCGCCTGGAAAACCTCTGGGGCGAGTAATTCCTCTTTTTCCTGCCAGACCAGCATTTTTTTGCCACCTTGCGCCAGATAGAGTAACAATTTGCCGCCAGAAACGACCACCAGCGCACCCGCCCGACGCGTTGGAACCAGCGTTGCCGGATGTGCAGGCCAGGGCAGGAGAGTTCCCCACACATTAGCCGGATCGTTGGCAGAGAGCGCCACTGGCGTATAGTGTCGCGTCTGCGTGGCTTGTGTCGCCAGATCGCGCAATCGGTCAATAGTCAGGCGATCAGCAAATTGCGCGCCGCCAAGACCTTCAACAAAACGACCACGCATAATTCGCCCGGAGTCTTCCATGCTTCGACAAAGCGTTTGCATTGACGGAAATCCGCCAGGGATATTCTCGGCTATCACCGCCTGACGACTGACGATGCCGTAGCGGTCGAGCATATTTTCCGCCAGCGCCAGCATCCTTTCAGTATCGTTAAGTGGCTCCACCTGTAATAACGACCAGCGTCCAGCCAGCTTCGGCGTGTTGTAAGATACCAGTGGCGAGATGGACGACGTATAGGCAGGACGTCCACGCCGGGTCCGGTGACTGCGGCGAGTTGAGGGACGCGCGCTGGTACTGCTGCGGGTGAGGGCGCGTAACGGTGCCCAAATATCGCAGGAAATGACGCCTTGCCAGACCAGCTCCCACAACGCTTCTTGCAGGGGCGAAGCATCTACAGGTTGACCGATTTTCTCGCCTACCCGTTGAGCGATTTGTTGCGCAAACCAGGCGCCGCCGTCAGCCAGAACCGCGATAATCGCTTGCTGAATCGCTGAACGTTTTGCGTGATCATTTTCTACTGGTGTTAACGATTCTGCGGCATATTCCTGCAAATGCAGAGCCACCAGACCGTCATCATCGCCCAGTTTTTTTTGCCCCGACCAGATAACTGCGCCGGTTGCCAACAGTTCATCGAGCATTTCTGGCGAATAGTCGCGCACGCGGGCTGGCAGGATCTGGCTTTCCCAGAGCGAGGCGGGTAAACCAACACCGGCAAGTTGTTCGATTACCCGCATGACACCATCCACCCCCTCATAAACGCCTGTAGACGTTGCGGCAAAAAGCGCCGGGCTGCCATCGGTAGCGGGCAACACGCCCTGACGTTCCAGCAGCAATCGCGCATAGACTGTAGACGGAACTGGACGCGTCGCTTCTCTGGCAGCCTGCAGCGAGCGTAAGCGCAGACGACGGAAAACTTCGTCGCTCACCCAGACGTCTTGTTGCAGATTCATCACCAGCCCCCGTTCGCGCAGTTGCTGAAGTTGCTCTTCGACAATGGCAATACCGAGGCCAAAATCACGGGCAAGTTGTTCCGCCGTGACCAGAGCATGAGTCCGGAGATAGCGCAGAAAGAGATCGCGAAGCGGGTAATTTACGCGGTGCAGGTAGATTTCGGGTAGTGAGTGCGGCAATGGTACACCGAGGGCGTCTCGTAGCCTGGCTGCGTCATCCATGCAGGCCAGGTGCTTCTGACCTGCAATCATCGCCGGGAAGATTCGTTTTGCCGCGAGAAGGTTTTCCACATACTTCTCAATCTCTTCACTGCTGCCAGTATGCCGTTGTACCAGATCCTCAACGGTCATTGGCCCCAGTTCGCGTAGCAGGTCAAACAAACCTTCTTCACCTTTCGCTTCTCTGCCAGCCGCTAGCCGCTGTAACTCTTCTTCCACCTGGCGTATGACCTGCGGGTCGAGTAATTCACCCGGATCGACCTGACCGAGTAGATTGCGCAGTAACTCGCTGTCGAGCGACAGTACGGATGCCCGGCGCTCTGCCAGCGGGGCGTCGCTCTGGTACATAAATTCCGCGACATAGCCGAACAATAAACTTGTGGCGAAAGGCGAGGGCGTAGTAGTCGTTACATCGGATATTTGTATTTCGCCACCGTTCAGGCGACGCATCAAACGTTCCAGCGCGGGAAGATCATAAACATCTTGCAGGCATTCACGTAGGGTTTCGAGAATGATCGGAAAATCAGGATAACCTTGGGCGATTTCCAGCAACTGGCTGGCTCGTAGTCGTTGTTGCCACAGTGGCGTGCGATGCCCCGGCGTGCGGCCGGGCATCAGCAATGCCCGCGCGGCACATTCACGGAAACGAGCGGCGAAAAGAGCCGAGCTGCCTACCGCTTCGCGGACAATTTGCAGCAATTTTTCTGGTTCAAACAAGAAAATGGCGGCGTCAGGCAATTTACCATCGGTGTCAGGAATGCGCGCAACAATGCCGTCATCACTGGCAACTACTGAGGCGTCAGCGCCCCATAGTGCATGTATTCGTCCTGCAATCGCCAGCGCCCAGGGTTCATGCACGCGTCTCCCATAGGGAGAGTGCAAAATAATACGCCAGTCGCCAATTTCATCACGGCACCGTTCGAGAACCAGATGACGGCTGCCAGGAACAATGCCCGTTGCTTTGCGCTGCTCGTCAATCAGTCCCTTAATATTGGCGAGCGTATTTTCTTCCGCCAGCCACGGGGGAATACTCCCGGAAAAGAACGCGCCATCCGCCAGCAAATGGAGAAAATCGCCGATCATCTCGCCTAATTCAGACGGACGTCCGTTTCCTTCGCCGCGCCAGAAGGGAAGTCTGGCGGAGCGTCCGGGCGCAGGCGTCACAATCACCTGATCGCGGGTAATTTGCTGGATCCGCCAGGAGGTAGCACCGAGGGTGATAATGTCATTCACCCGCGATTCATACACCATCTCTTCATCCAGTTCTCCTACCCGACGAGATCCGGCCTGTTCTTCACCTTCCGGTAATAACACGCTGTACATGCCACGATCCGGAATGGTGCCACCGCTGGTCACCGCCAGCAGTTGGGCGCCTGGACGCGCAGTTAATATTCCACTTTCCCGATCCCAGATAAGTTTTGGGCGAAAAGCGGAAAAATCACCAGAAGGATAGCGCCCGGAAAGCATATCCAGCGTGGTGTCAAAAACGCGCCTCGGTAGATCTTTCCACGGTGCGGCACGGCGCACGCGGGCGTACCATTCGTCCACCTGTAATGCGTCCATCGCCGCAGCGGCAACAGTTTGCTGCGCCAGAACGTCGAGTGGATTATGCGGTGGTGTAAGGTTTTCCAGCTTGCCTGCGAACATACACTCCACAATGACGGCGGAATCGATTAAATCACGCCGGGTTCGGGGGAAGAAAAGCCCGTTGGAGATGCCACCGACCTGGTGTCCGGCGCGCCCAATGCGTTGTAACCCACTGGCAACAGAAAGCGGCGTTGCCACCTGAATCACCAGATCCACCGCGCCCATATCAATCCCCAGTTCGAGACTGGAAGTGGCGACCACGCAGCGTAATTCACCCAATTTCAGCGCCTGTTCGGTGATTGCTCGTTGTTCTTTAGAGACGGAACCGTGATGCGAACGGGCAATATAAACGTCGCTACTTTGCACGCGGTTAGAGGTTGCGCCGGAGGTAGACTCAAAATTTGCCGCATCAACGGCGATAGTCGGGGAACGCTGTAATCGTGCAGCGTAAAGCTCATTTAGTCGTGCCGTCAGTTTTTCCGCCAGTCCGCGAGAATTGGTGAAAACAATGGTCGAGCGATGGCGCAACACTTCATCAAGGATACCCGTTTCAATATATGGCCAGATGGAGCCTTCCCGGCCGGCATGGCTGTTTTCGCCGGTGCCGCTGGCGACCGATGAGACATCATCCATATTGGCGACAGGAACGACAATCCGGATTTGCGGATGGCGCATTGCGGGCGGGTTGACTACCGTGACCGGGCGATCGCCACCCAGAAATTCCGCCACATCGCTGACCGAGCGCACGGTAGCGGAAAGACCAATTCGCTGTGCTGAGGTGTGGAGCAGCGCATCGAGTCGCTCCAGACTTAACGCCAGATGCGCACCACGTTTACTGCCCGCTACCGCGTGGACTTCATCAATAATTACCGTTTCGACGCCGCGTAGCGTTTCGCGTGCGCGGGAGGTCAGCATCAGATAGAGTGATTCGGGCGTGGTTATCAGAATATCCGGCGGATTACGGGTCAGTTTGCTGCGTTCTTGTGCGGGAGTATCGCCAGTGCGGATACCCACACGAATGTTGACTTCCATTTCGCCACGCCGCCGCTCATCCGCAATGCCCTGTAACGGGATCTGTAAGTTGCGTTGAACGTCGGTGCCTAAGGCTTTAATTGGTGAAATATAGAGGATGCGCGAGGTTTTACGCTTATGCGCTTCGCTTGCATGTTCTCCGCCTTCGCGGAAGAGTTGATCGAGGGCGTAGAGAAAAGCTGCCAGCGTTTTTCCGGAACCTGTCGGTGCAATCACCAGCGCATGTTCACCGTGTGCCGCCACATGCCAGGTTTGTGACTGAACAGCGGTCGGCTGTTTAAAGGCGCGAAGAAACCAGTCGCGGGTCGCCTGTGAAAAAACGTCCGGCAGCGACGATGAAGGATTTGGGTTATCTGCCATTAACGCTATTCCCCGTGAATATCATGCATGATGCGTGGAATAGCCTCACTATAGATGCCTGATTCATTGCATGTCATCAGGCATCGACTCGATTACACCTCTTCGGCGGCAGGCAGCGGCCAACCTCCCAGTCGTTTCCAGCGGTTGACGATTTCACAAAACAGCACAGCGGTGCGTTCGGTATCGTACAGCGCGGAGTGTGCCTGAGTGCTGTCAAACTCCATGCCAGCGGTCTGGCAGGCTTTTGATAATACGGTTTGTCCGAGCGCCAGCCCGGCCAGTGCAGCAGTGTCAAAAGTGGCGAAAGGGTGGAACGGGTTACGTTTCAGTGAGGCGCGTTCTGCGGCGGCCATCATAAAGCTGTGGTCGAAATTGGCGTTGTGCGCCACCATAATGGCACGGTTACAGCCGCTCGCTTTAATGCCTTTACGTACAACTTTGAAAATCTCATGCAGTGCCTCGTATTCACTGACCGCGCCACGATCGGGATCGTTCGGGTCAATGCCGTTGAAGGCGAGGGCTTCTGGTTGCAAATTAGCGCCGACAAACGGCTCGACGTGGAAATGTAATGTGGTGTCCGGCATCAGCCAGCCTTGTTCATCCATTTTCAGGGTGATGGCGGCAATCTCAAGCAGCGCATCGGTTTTGGCGTTAAATCCGGCTGTTTCAACATCGATCACAACAGGATAAAAACCACGAAAACGGTCGCACAGACCGGTAAGTTGAGCGTTATCGGACATCTGATTCTCTTAATACGGATAAATTGCAGCGCGCATTATGACAAATATTACTTGCCGATGCAGTAAAGATGCGGGCGTGATGAGTGCACGCCCGGCAGGAGATTAGTTGCCCAGACCGCGACCGGCGTCTTTCTCTTCGATCAATTCAATTTTATAACCGTCCGGATCTTCCACAAATGCGATAACCGTAGTACCGCCTTTTACCGGACCGGCTTCACGGGTCACGTTACCGCCGTTCTGACGGATTTTTTCGCACGCTTCAGCGGCGTTATCAACGCTAAGGGCGATGTGACCATAAGCGGTGCCGAGTTCGTATTTATCCACGCCCCAGTTATAGGTCAGCTCAATCACCGCTTCTTCGGTTTCCGGGCCGTAGCCAACAAACGCCAGTGAGTATTTATATTCCGGGTTTTCGCTGGTACGCAGCAGTTTCATGCCCAGCACGTTGGTATAAAAATCGATGGAGCGTTGCAGATCGCCAACGCGCAGCATGGTGTGAAGAAGACGCATCTTTATATCCTCAAAATGGCTAACAGATTCAAAATGTTGTTTTAGTATAGCGGCGGCTTTGCGCCGCTCGCAATGTTAGATCACAGCGTAGGGTAATCGGTATAACCTTCTGCGCCGCCGCCGTAGAAACTTTCGGCACGCTGTGGGTTAAGTTCGGCTTTGCGCTGCAGGCGAGCAACCAGATCCGGATTCGCAATCCAGTCGCGACCAAATGCCACCGCATCAATTAACCCTTTGCCGATCAGCGTTTCCGCTTTTTCTACCGTATATGCACCAGCCCCGATAATCGGGCCGTGGAAACGGGCGCGTACTTTTTCGCGGAAAGCCTCGGTATATGGTTTGCCGCCTGCCCAGTCAGGTTCGGACATATGCAGATAAGCAATGCCGCGTTTGCCCAGTTGTTCAATCAGATACAGTGCATCGGCTTCTTCATTCGGGCCGTTATCCGTATTCTGGAAAGTACCGATTGGCGAAACGCGAATGCCAATGCGATCGGCACCCCATTCTTCAATCCCGGCATCAACAACTTCCAGTACCAGACGTGCGCGATTTTCCACGCTACCGCCGTACTGATCGGTACGATGGTTTGAAGAAGGCGACAGGAACTGATGCAGTAAATAACCGTGAGCGGAGTGAAGCTCTACCAGATCAAAACCGGCTTCACGCGCGTTAGCAATGGCCTGACGGAAATCATTGACGATCCCCGGAATCTCTTTCAGCTCCAGTGCACGCGGCATAGATGTCTCGACGCGGATCGCCTGACCATTTTCATCGCGCAGAGAAGTACGCGTTCCCGCACTAAGTGCCGAAGGTGCTACCGGAGCCTGGCCGCCAGGTTGCAGGCTGGCGTGAGAAATGCGCCCCGTATGCCAAAGCTGTACGGCGATATGACCATTTTCAGCATGAACACCAGCGGTGATTTTTTTCCATGCCGCGATTTGCTCCGGGCTATGAATACCAGGTGCGCCCGCATACCCTTTTGCCTGAGCGGAAACTTGAGTGGCTTCGCTAATAATCAAGCCGGCACTGGCACGTTGGCGATAGTATTCCGCCATCAACGGAGTAGGGATGTCACCCGGCTCAATGCTGCGCAGACGTGTCAGAGGGGCCATAAAAATACGGTTTGCCGCCGTGATCGCGCCCACTTGCAGTGGGGAATACAGTTTTTCAGATGACATAAAGGCTCCCGGTCGTCTGGTGATGAAAAAAATGCCTGCTAAACGGCAGGCGTCGCAATAATGGTTTTTACATGTGTTAGCGCGTTTTCCAGCGGCCCGGAACTGCGCGAAATTTTGGCCTGCAGATTGGCGCCCAGCCACAGCGCGTAAAGTACTTGCGCTTGTTGTAGCGGTTCACCACAAAAGGTTAAACAGTGGCTGGCACGGCCATTTTCCAGTGTCTGAGAGAGCAGGGCGATCACGCCACGAGCGCCTTTATCCATCGCGCTGCGCATATCTTCTGACAGATCGCACACTTCGGCAGAGAGCTTTACTGTCAGGCATCCGCTGATAGTTCCATGCTGGCTAAACTGGTTAAGTATCTGCTGGTAATAAGCCAGTATGCGGTCGCGGTAGTTACCTTCGCCGGATTGCAGCAACTCCGCTAGTCGCAGGTGATACGCCGCGTAATGACGCTCAAGCATGGCAACGCCAAACGCTTCTTTAGAGCGAAAGTAGTGATAGAACGACCCTTTCGGCACTTCAGCGATTTTCAGTAACTCGCTTAATCCCATCCCGGTGAATCCACGTTGCAGGCAAAGCTGCTCACCCGTAGCCAGGAGGTGTTCGCGAGTATCATGTTCGGTGTGTTTGTTCATGTGTTCGAGTGTAGTAGACCGGTCGGTCTAGTGCAAGTAAAGTTGCTACTTTGGGCATTAACAGCTTCAATAGTGGTAATAATCTTATCTTAGGAGGGCGAAGTGGCGGAGCAATTAGAGTTCTTTCCCGTCCAGAGCCCGTGCCGGGGAATTTGCCAGTCCGATGAACGCGGATTTTGCCGTGGCTGTTATCGTAGCCGGGATGAGCGTTTTAACTGGAATAAAATGAGCGATGGCGAAAAACAAGAAGTGTTGCGCCTTTGTCGGCAACGACTTATGCGTAAATTACGCGCGAATAAGCCAGCGCCATCAGACGAACCTGAGCAACCATCACTCTTTTGAGCCTAATCTTGCGTATACTCCTCTCATATCTGATAAGAGGAAGCGATTATGGTTCAGCGTATTACTATTGCGCCGCAAGGCCCGGAGTTTTCCCGTTTTGTGATGGGCTACTGGCGATTGATGGACTGGAATATGTCCGCCCGCCAGTTAGTCAGTTTTATTGAAGAGCATCTGGATCTCGGCGTGACTACTGTGGATCACGCTGATATTTATGGTGGCTATCAGTGCGAAGCGGCGTTCGGTGAGGCGTTGAAACTGGCGCCTCACCTGCGTGAACGGATGGAAATCGTCAGTAAATGCGGTATCGCGACGACCGCGCGTGAAGAAAACGTCATTGGTCATTACATCACTGACCGCGACCACATCATTAAGAGCGCCGAACAGTCGCTGATTAATCTTGCGACCGATCATCTGGATCTGCTGCTGATCCATCGCCCCGACCCGCTAATGGATGCCGATGAAGTGGCAGATGCGTTTAAACATCTGCATCAGAGCGGAAAAGTACGCCATTTTGGCGTATCCAACTTCACGCCTGCGCAATTTGCGCTGTTGCAATCGCGCTTGCCGTTTACCCTTGCCACTAATCAGGTGGAAATATCCCCGGTGCATCAGCCGTTACTGCTGGATGGCACGCTCGACCAACTGCAACAACTGCGTATTCGCCCGATGGCCTGGTCTTGTCTTGGCGGTGGTCGTCTGTTTAATGATGATTATTTCAGGCCGCTACGTGATGAACTTGCTGTGGTGGCGGAAGAATTAAACGCGGGCTCTATCGAGCAGGTGGTTTATGCCTGGATATTGCGTCTGCCATCGCAGCCGCTGCCGATTATCGGCTCCGGTAAAATTGAGCGCGTGCGGGCTGCTGTCGAAGCGGAAACATTGAAAATGACCCGCCAACAATGGTTCCGTATCCGTAAAGCGGCACTGGGTTACGACGTACCGTAAACACTTTTAGGAATAGCCGCCGTTCAAATATGTGTCACTGGTTTACACTTAACGGGTATGCACATTGAACGGAGGTCCTATGAAACGTTTTAGTCTGGCCATTCTGGCGCTGGTTGTTGCAACCGGCGCACAAGCTGCCAGTGAAAAAGTCGAGATGAACCTCGTCACGTCGCAAGGGATTGGGCAGTCAATCGGTAGTGTAACAATTACTGAAACCGATAAAGGTCTGGAGTTTTCACCCGATCTGAAAGCATTACCAACCGGTGAGCATGGCTTCCATATTCATGCCAAAGGAAGCTGCCAGCCAGCAATGAAAGATGGCAAAGCCAGCGCCGCAGAATCCGCAGGCGGGCATCTTGATCCACAAAATACTGGTAAGCATGAAGGGCCAGAAGGTGCAGGACACTTAGGCGATCTGCCGGCACTGGTGGTTAACAATGACGGTAAAGCAACCGATGCCGTCATTGCGCCTCGTCTGAAATCACTTGATGAAATCAAAGACAAGGCGCTGATGATCCACGTTGGCGGCGATAATATGTCCGATCAACCAAAACTGCTGGGCGGTGGCGGTGAACGCTATGCCTGTGGTGTCATTAAGTAATTAAGAGGTCAGCGTACCTTGCGGCGGCGCTTGCTCAAGTTGCGAAAGCGAGCAGTACAGACGCCAGACAATCGCCGCCAGCTCACGGGCTGCGGGTTGATGATGGTGGGCAAGGCTGTCGCATATCCGCTGTAATTCTTCAAGTGTGGCCGCCAGTGATTTTTGCTGAACGCCACGCTCATTCATTACTTCCCGCAACAGAAAAATACAGTTATCCCGCACTCGCGATAACGGATCGGAACGCGATTCCCAGTCCCGCAATTGCCAGACAACATGTGAACAGTTCAGCAGCACCACGCCCCAGCGTAATAACCAACGGCGAGCCAGTGCATCCTGGCTGTTGCTCAACTGACTAACGTGGTGATAAGTGAGCGATTCAAATTCGCTTTCACTCAGGGTTGGATGGCGGCTTAGTTGGTCGACAAAATCCCGGCGCAGTGCGCGAATATGACGACGACTTTTACGGGCATCAGATCCAGGTCGCAGAATGGCGAACGCTAACCACGCCAGTGCCACGCCAACAATTTTCGCCAGATTATCGTTAAGAAAGTCAGCAAAATCATACACCGGGGGATTAGTGACAGCGATGAACGAACCCATAAATACGATCAGTTGTCCCCACAACGCGGCAAATTTTGGCATCTGTAATTTGAGAAGTTGCATCGTCGCCAGCAGCGGGAAGAGAAACAGCAAAAATTGCCACAGGTCGCTAATCTGAACCATCAGACCAAACTTAACCACAAAGCTAAATAGCGAAAGTAATACCAGCGTGCGCATAAGTAGCGACAGTGACTTAAACGGTGCCGCGACGGCGGAGTAGAGTACGCAGCTAATTGCTGCCAGTGTTAATGCATTGGCACCGGCATCCCATTGCGAGGTAATACTCCATGCGCCAATTATCATCAACGTACAAAATGTGCGCAGTCCACTCCACATAGCTTCGGCGTTATCGGTATGACGTGCCAGGCCGGCTGTTCGTGGGAGTCTGGCACGATCATCTGTACCGCTTTCCAGACGATGTAGTTCCTGACTGCTTTGCAGATAAAGGCGGCAAAAATAGCGTAGTCGCTGCCAGAAGGCGACGTGCCGATAGTCGGCTAAGTTGGTTGGGCGCAGTGGGGCAATGATACGTGCGACGGTGTAAAAATCAGTTTGCGAACTGGCAAGCGCCGTCAGCAACTGTTCGAGAATTTCACGTGTGGCGGCGGGCGTTGATGACCAGTTGAGCAACATACGTCGCAGGCTGGAGATGACGCTGGTCATGCGTAATTGCTGGTGGAGTAGCGCATTCAGGCGTGCATTTTGCTGGCGGAAACGATAGTGACTCCAGAACGCCTGAATGCGCAGCAAATTCATGGTTAATATTTGCCCAATAATTCCTTCATGTGCTGTGCGAATGGCATCGGTTGTTTCAGGCTTCCAGAGCAAGCTGGCATGTTCCAGTAAACGGGCATGCATGTTTTTCAACGCGGTTAAAAGCGCAGTGGCGTCGGAGCTACTCGGCAGGATCATCATCATCATGCCACCGCAGAGAATACCGACGATGACTTCGCAAACGCGCGCCTGAGCGATATCCCACAATTGGCTTGCTTCCGTGATATTAACCATCGGAAAGGCGATAATGGCCGCAGTGTAGCCCGCCAGTTGGAAGGCATACGCCACGTTATTCGTGAAGTGCGCGCAAGCCCAGGTACAAAAGCCAAGCCACGCCGACATGCTCAATAGAAAAAACCACGGCTCGTTAAGCGTATGCCCGGCAAGAATCAGTGCCGCGATGGCTCCCAGCAAACTACCAGCGATGCGTCCGAGACTTTTGCTGATGACACCTCCAACGGTGGGAAAGCTTACCACCGCAGCCGAGGTCATCGCCCAGTAGGGTTCATCGAGATTTAAATAATAGGCAACCGTCAGCGCCAGGCACATGGCAATGGTATTGCGTAACGCATAACGCCATTGAGCCAGCGAGGCCCTGCACCAGGGCAAATTGCGCAAGGACCATAACGATGCGTTCATTATTGACCTACGGCGATGCTACATGTTGTACCGGATACCAGCGTGACATCGCTGGGAACATTATCCAGAGCAAAGCGGACGGGAACGCGTTGGGCGAGACGCACCCAGGGGACGTTAGGTTTCACATCCGGAATCAGGCTGGAATCACTTTCAATGCTCTGATCATAAATCGCCCGACCGATACTGGAAACGTGACCCTGTAACGTTTTGTTATCGCTATAGAGTGTAATTTGCGCTGGTGCACCGTCGTGGATATGGCGCAATTTGGTTTCTTCAAAATAACCAATGACGTAAAACGAATGGCTATCTACCAGGGCAAACAGGGGCTTTCCGGTGTCGGCGTAGTCGCCGATGCGGGTAGTGAGATTAGTTACCCATCCACTCACCGGAGCGCGAATTTCCGTTTGCGCCAGTTGCCATTGTGCCTGTTTAAGCGTCGCCTGTGCGGCATCAACACTGGCCTGCATCGCTTTAACATTGAGGTTAACGGTATCCAGCTCTTCGGCAGAGATAAAATTATGTGAGAGATGACGGCGACGATTAGCTTCGTTATTGGCTTTGGCGAGGTCAGATTGCGCTTTCGTTAATTGAGCCTGGGCGTTCAGTTCGGCTATCTGGAAGGGCGTTTTATCGATGGTGAGTAAAATATCACCAGCATTAACCAACTGGTTGTCTTTTATATTCATCGCAACAATACGTCCAGACACCTGAGGCGTGATAGAAACCTGTTCTGCGCGTATTTTTCCGTCGCGTGTCCACGGTGACTGCATGTAATAGTTCCATAGCCGCCATCCGGCAAGAATCGCAACAACCGCTACAATAATTGTTGAGAAATACTTAATTGTTTTAATTGACATAGTTACCACGCAATCAGTATTGCCAGAGCAAGGCAAACGCAAATCGCAAACAGCGATAAATCCATTAACAAGGGATGCCAGATGTCACCGGCGTAGATCCAGCCGCGAAGCAGGCGGTGTATAACAAGCCAGAGGACAAATCCAAGCGCGAACGCTTTGAAAAACGGAGGAAAATAGACGGACGCACCGAACACCAGATCTTGTAAGGGCAATCCCGTTGCATTAAGCATAAACTTCACAAAATAGATTCCTTTACGACCGAATATATTGCGTTAGATTAATAAATATTCTTTAAGTGCGAAAAAGTTACGCGCAATTTCTGAAAAGCATGTCTGACGGTAAGCAAATGCAGCAATACATTTGTTTTAGCAATACAATTGCTGCACACTATTCTAAAAGCTGTATAATATCTTAGCAAGCTAATTATAAGGAGATGAAATTGGAATCGCCACTAGGTTCTGATCTGGCACGGTTGGTGCGCATATGGCGTGCTCTGATAGACCATCGCCTGAAACCGCTGGAGTTAACGCAAACCCATTGGGTAACGTTGCACAATATCCATCAGTTACCTCCAGACCAGTCGCAAATTCAACTGGCAAAAGCGATCGGCATTGAGCAGCCTTCACTGGTTCGTACGCTGGACCAACTGGAAGAAAAAGGGTTAATTTCGCGTCAAACTTGCGCCAGCGATCGTCGGGCTAAACGTATTAAACTGACGGAAAAAGCGGAGCCGCTGATTAGCGAAATGGAAGCGGTTATTAACAAAACCCGGGCGGAAATATTGCATGGAATTTCCGCAGAGGAAGTAGAACAGTTGATTAAGCTCATTGCAAAACTTGAGCATAATATTACTGAGCTGCAGGCCAAAGGGTGAAATGAAGAAGGCGTGTGGTCAGTGACCTGACCACACGTCAACTTATTTAGCGCGGAGAGACAGTCACCTGGCTACCGTTGCTGGCCAGGATAACACGTTGTCCCGGAGAGAAGTGGGTATTGCCCTGTTTCTGTACCACCATAATGGTGTTGCCATCATCTTTACGAATTTCCAACTCCACACCCTGAGTTTTGTTCATTGCGCTCTGCACGCCCTGACCCGCTACGCCACCTGCGATAGCGCCTGCCGCAGTTGCCAGAGAACGCCCAGTTCCGCCACCAACGGTATTCCCAAGGAAGCCACCGAGAACCGCACCGCCAATTGCGCCGATAACGTTGGAATCATCACCGCCCTGAATTTGTACCTGTCGTACATTAACGATTGTGCCATAGCTGACATTCTGCACTTGCTTCGCTTCAGAGGCGGTATAGACATCGCCAGAAAGGGTATCGTTATTAACACAACCGACAAGAGACAGACCTACCATTGATACAACCAGTACGCGCTTAATCATTGAAAAATCTCCTGATTACCATGAAACGCCTCACAAGCATCCCTCATGGCCAAAGTAAATGGCATTGGTATAACTATGATTACATGTTCCACTAAAACATGATGGAATCATAATTAGAATACGGTTAACCAAGTATAAACAAAACATTCATAGTAATTATTGATATGAATATAATGTTTTCCTGGTAATGGTAAAAATCGGCGCTCATGCATGGAATTCGTGAGAGGTTTGTGTTTGAGTGGAGCGCAAACGACAGGTTGAAAAAGGATGAACTATGAAATCAGGCCGCTTTATTGGCGTAATGTCAGGTACTAGCCTGGATGGTGTCGATGTTGTACTGGCGACTATCGATGAACACAGGGTGGCGCAGTTGGCAAGTTTGAGCTGGCCGATTCCCCCATCACTTAAACAAGCAGTACTGGATATTTGTCAGGGGCAGCAGCTTACGCTTTCTCAGTTCGGTCAACTGGATGCTCAACTTGGTCGCTTGTTTGCCGATGCCGTTAACGCACTGCTCAAGCAAGAAAATTTGCAGCCAAAAGATATCGTCGCCATCGGGTGTCACGGACAGACTGTCTGGCACGAACCTACTGGCGTTGCACCGCATACTCTACAGATTGGTGATAACAATCAAATTGTGGCGCGCACTGGAATTACTGTCGTTGGTGATTTTCGCCGTCGCGATATCGCCTTAGGTGGTCAGGGTGCGCCGCTGGTGCCAGCGTTTCATCACGCATTGCTGGCTCATCCGACAGAGCGGCGAATGGTTCTCAACATTGGTGGTATCGCCAATTTGTCGTTGTTGATTCCAGGGCAGCCGGTGGGGGGATACGATACCGGTCCAGGTAACATGTTGATGGATGCGTGGATCTGGCGTCAGGCCGGGAAACCTTACGATAAAGACGCTGAGTGGGCGCGAGCGGGTAAAGTTATTTTGCCACTGTTGCAGAATATGCTTAGTGATGCGTATTTTTCCCAATCCGCGCCGAAAAGCACCGGGCGCGAATACTTTAACTACGGTTGGCTGGAACGGCATTTGCGCCATTTCCCGGGTGTTGATGCGCGCGATGTCCAGGCGACGCTGGCGGAACTTACTGCCGTGACCATTTCTGAACAGGTATTATTGAGTGGCGGCTGCGATCGTTTGATGGTCTGTGGTGGCGGAAGCCGTAATCCATTGGTGATGACGCGACTTGCTGCCTTGCTGCCAGGAACCGAAGTGACCACCACTGACGCCGTCGGCATTAGTGGTGATGACATGGAAGCATTGGCCTTCGCGTGGCTTGCCTGGCGGACGCTGGCGGGGCTACCCGGCAACCTGCCTTCGGTCACCGGCGCAAGCGAGGCGACGGTGCTGGGCGCAATTTTCCCTGCAAACCCGCGATATCAGAGTTAACTGAATTTTTCCTACTGCGTCTGCCGTTACACTTGGAAGTTGAGGAGAGCGTTTTGCTCTCCGGACCAGGAAAGTCTTCGGGATGTGTTTATGAAAAAACTGTTACTGATCTGTTTGCCGGTGCTTCTCACTGGCTGTGGCGCGTTTAATCAACTGGTTGAACGTATGCAAACTGATACGCTGGAATACCAGTGTGATGAAAAACCGTTGACGGTAAAACTGAATAATCCGCGTCAGGAAGTCAGATTTGTCTACGACAATCAATTAATTCACCTTAAACAGGGAATTTCAGCCTCTGGCGCACGTTATACCGATGGCATTTATGTTTTCTGGTCAAAAGGTGATGAGGCAACGGTCTATAAGCGTGACCGCATCGTCTTGAATAACTGTCAGTTACAAAATCCGCAGCGTTGAGATTTTTCCAGGGGCGGCGCACAATAGCGTCACCCACTGACAATCCGTAAAGAAAACCATGTCTGATAACGACGAATTGCAGCAAATCGCGCATCTGCGCCGTGAATACACCAAAGGCGGTTTACGCCGCCGCGATCTTCCCGCCGATCCTTTAACCCTTTTTGAACGCTGGCTCTCCCAGGCCTGTGAAGCCAAGCTGGTTGACCCCACCGCGATGGTCGTCGCAACCGTTGATGAACATGGTCAGCCTTATCAGCGCATCGTGTTACTCAAACATTACGACGAAAAAGGGATGGTGTTTTACACCAATCTCGGCAGTCGCAAAGCGCATCAAATCGAAAATAACCCGCGCGTTAGCCTGCTTTTCCCGTGGCATACTCTTGAGCGCCAGGTAATGGTGACCGGTAAAGCGGAGCGTCTTTCGACTCTCGAAGTGATGAAATATTTTCATAGTCGTCCGCGCGATAGCCAGATTGGCGCGTGGGTATCTAAGCAGTCCAGCCGTATCTCTGCGCGAGGGATCCTTGAGAGCAAATTTCTTGAGCTGAAGCAGAAGTTTCAGCAGGGCGATGTCCCTTTACCGAGTTTCTGGGGCGGTTTCCGCGTAAGTCTTGAGCAGGTTGAGTTCTGGCAGGGCGGTGAGCATCGTCTGCATGACCGCTTTTTGTACCAGCGTGAAAATGAGGCGTGGAAAATCGATCGTCTCGCACCCTGAAAAGATGCAAAAATCTTGCTTTAATCGCTGGCACTCCTGATTCCGGCACTTTATTCTATGTCTCTTTCGCATCTGGCGAAAAGTCGTGTACCGGCAAAGGTGCAGTCGTTATATACATGGAGATTTTGATGGCAAGCAGTAACTTGATTAAACAATTGCAAGAGCGGGGGCTGGTGGCCCAGGTGACGGACGAAGAAGCGTTAGCAGAGCGACTGGCGCAAGGCCCGATCGCGCTCTATTGCGGCTTCGACCCTACCGCTGACAGCTTGCATTTGGGGCATCTTGTTCCATTGTTATGCCTGAAACGCTTCCAGCAGGCGGGCCACAAGCCGGTTGCGCTGGTAGGCGGCGCGACAGGTCTGATTGGCGACCCAAGCTTCAAAGCTGCCGAGCGTAAGCTGAACACCGAAGAAACTGTTCAGGAGTGGGTGGACAAAATCCGCAAGCAGGTTGCCCCGTTCCTCGATTTCGACTGTGGAGAAAACTCTGCTATCGCCGCGAACAACTATGACTGGTTCGGCAATATGAATGTGCTGACTTTCCTGCGCGATATCGGTAAGCACTTCTCCGTTAACCAGATGATCAACAAAGAAGCGGTTAAGCAGCGTCTCAACCGTGAAGATCAGGGTATTTCGTTCACCGAGTTTTCTTACAACCTGTTGCAGGGCTATGACTTTGCCTGTCTGAATAAACAGTATGGTGTTACGTTGCAGATTGGCGGTTCTGACCAGTGGGGTAACATCACCTCTGGTATCGATCTGACCCGTCGCCTGCATCAGAATCAGGTGTTTGGCCTGACCGTTCCGCTGATCACCAAGGCTGACGGCACCAAATTTGGTAAAACTGAAGGCGGCGCAGTATGGCTGGATCCGAAGAAGACCAGTCCGTACAAGTTCTACCAGTTCTGGATCAACACCGCTGATGCCGACGTTTACCGCTTCCTGAAGTTCTTCACTTTCATGAGCATTGAAGAGATCAACGCCCTGGAAGAAGAAGATAAAAACAGCGGCAAAGCACCGCGCGCCCAGTATGTGCTGGCGGAGCAGGTGACGCGTCTGGTTCACGGTGAAGAAGGTTTGCAAGCCGCGAAACGTATTACCGAATGTCTGTTCAGCGGTTCCTTGAGTGCGCTTAGCGAAGCGGACTTTGAACAGCTGGCGCAGGACGGCGTACCGATGGTTGAGATGGAAAAAGGCGCTGATCTGATGCAGGCGCTGGTCGATTCTGAACTGCAACCGTCCCGTGGTCAGGCGCGTAAAACTATCGCCTCCAATGCCATCACCATTAACGGTGAAAAACAGTCCGATCCTGAATACTTCTTTAAAGAAGAAGATCGCCTGTTTGGTCGTTATACCTTACTGCGTCGCGGCAAAAAGAATTACTGTCTGATTTGCTGGAAATAATGCACTAAGTGGAAAGGGGGAGTGAGAAATCACTCCCCTGATTTTTATACAGGGAGCACAATGAAAAATATTCTCGCTATCCAGTCTCACGTTGTTTATGGTCATGCGGGTAACAGTGCGGCAGAGTTTCCGATGCGCCGTCTGGGCGCGAATGTCTGGCCGCTGAATACCGTTCAATTTTCTAATCATACTCAATACGGCAAATGGACTGGCTGTGTGATGCCGCCCAGCCATTTAACCGAAATTGTGCAGGGCATTGCCGCCATTGATAAATTACACACCTGTGATGCCGTACTCAGTGGTTATCTGGGATCGGCGGAGCAGGGCGAACATATCCTCGGTATTGTCCGTCAGATAAAAGCGGCGAATCCACAAGCGAAATATTTTTGCGATCCCGTAATGGGGCACCCGGAAAAAGGTTGCATCGTTGCGCCAGGCGTGGCGGAATTTCATGTCCGTCACGGTATGCCAGCCAGCGATATCATCGCGCCGAATCTGGTCGAGCTGGAAATTCTTTGTGAACATCCAGTACATAACGTCGAAGAGGCCGTTAACGCTGCGCGTGAGCTTATTGCGCAAGGGCCACAAATCGTATTGGTTAAACACCTTGCACGTGCGGGCTACAGCCGCGAACGTTTTGAAATGCTGCTGGTTACTGCTGATGAAGCCTGGCATATCAGCCGTCCGCTGGTCGATTTCGGTATGCGCCAGCCGGTAGGTGTTGGTGATGTGACGAGCGGTTTACTGCTGGTGAAATTGTTGCAGGGGGCAACGCTGCAGGAGGCACTGGAACACGTGACGGCGGCAGTATACGAAATTATGGTAACCACCAAAGCAATGCAGGAATATGAACTGCAGGTGGTTGCCGCGCAAGATCGTATAGCCAAACCGGAACACTATTTCAGCGCAACGAAGCTCTGAAATACCTCGGCCCACAGCTTCCTGTGGGCCGATGACGATTACTGCAAGCCTTCCGCCGTCAACGCAGCTTTCACCGCCGGTCTTTCAGTCATACGCTGCATAAAGGCTGCAATGTGCTCTAAACCCTCCAGATTCAGTTTCACCGCGTATGCCCAGCGCAGAACCGTAAACAGATAGGCGTCAGCGATGGTGAAACGTTGCCCGCAGATCCAGTGCTCATCTTTCAGCGCGTCGTTAACATACTGCAGCTTTTTCTCCAGTTGTGCACGGGCAGCCTGTTTATACTCTTCCGGGGTATCCGGGCGGAACAGTGGTGTGAACCCTTTATGCAATTCGGTGGCGATATAGTTCAGCCATTCGATGGTTTTATAGCGAGAAATACTGTTTACCGATGCCAGCAACTGGCGGTCGGGAACACTGTCAGCAAGATACTGCATAATTGCTACGCCTTCCGTCAGCAAAGTACCATCGTCCAGTAGCAACGCAGGAACCTGTCCCTTAGGGTTAATGGCAAAGTAATCATCACCGTTCTCGAGACGTTTTTTCATCAAATCCACACTGACGAGCGTAAAGTCCTTTCCGCTCTCACGCAGGGTGATATGGGAAGCAAGAGAGCAGGCGCCCGGTTTGTAGAACAGTTTCATCGGTAACTCCTTTTGGCTGTGGTTTAAAGTATGGTAGTGCGTTGCTGAACAAAAAAAAAGCCGCTAACGAAAAGTTAGCGGCTTGTAAAAGAGTTTCCCTGAAATTTACGCTACGGCAGCTTTCGCCGCTTTGTCTGCAGCATCGTCCTGGGTCATGCGATGCAGTTTCGGCGCGGTCAGCAGCATCAGCACAGCAATAACGGCAGTGGCGACACCAATCTGCAAGAACACGCGACCATACACTTCCAGCGACATCAGCGGATCGGTTACGTTATCCGGAACAGCCATCATACCCGCAACATAACCACCAATCAGGTTTGCACCGGCAGTGGTCAGGAACCAGCTACCCATAATGAAGCCCATCAGACGCTGCGGAACGAGCTGTGCAACCATCGCCAGACCCAGACCAGAGATCATCAGTTCACCGATACTCTGCAGGCCGTAGCTAGCTACCAGCCAGCTTACAGAAACGATACCGGCGTCAGACGCGAATTTCGCACCCAGCGGCAGGATCAGGAACGCACCAGAACACATCACCATACCGATTGCAAACTTGGTCGGCATCGGCAGGGTATCGCCCATCTTGTTATAGATAGCGGCCAGAATCGGGCTACCAATGATGATCCAGAATGGGTTCAGCGCCTGATACTGCTCTGGCTCGACGGCCAGACCAAGAATAGTGTGTTCAACGTTACGAATCGCAAAGAAGTTCAGCGACGTCGGCATCTGGCTGTACAGCACGAAGAAGATGATTGCTTCAAGCATCAGGATGAAGGCGACGATCATTTTACGACGCGCAGCACCTTTCATGGCGAACGCTTCTTTACCGAAGATAACCACGATACCCAGGGCAACAACGCCCAGCGCCATACGTGCTACTTCCTGGTTGTGCAGCAGCCAGGTTGCAACTGCGATCAGGGCTACAACACCAATAATGGTCAGCAGCAGGTTACGGTAGTTGACTGGTTCAAAGTCAGGTTTTGAGCCGTACTGCTTAACCCAGCGTTGGCAGAAGGCGAAGTTAACGATAGTGATTAACAGACCTACTACGCTAAGGGCGAACGCGACGCTCCAGCCATATTTGGCAGCCAGCCATGGGGTTGCAATCATAGAGAAGAAAGAACCGATGTTGACGGACATGTAGTACATGGTAAATGCACCGTCCAGACGCGGGTCGTTTTTCTCATAGCAAGTAGAGAGCAGCGAAGACGGGTTGGCTTTAAACAGGCCGTTACCTACGGCAATAGCCGCCATACCCATATAGACGATACCGGCGTCGTGGCCAGACCATGCAACCAGCGCATAACCAATGGCCAGTACAATAGCACCAAGCATAATAACGCGTTTAGTACCCAGTACCTTGTCACCTAACCAGCCGCCGATAGCGACCAGACCATAAACCAGGGCGCTAAAGGAAGAGAAAAGGGTGATTGAATCCGCTTCAGACATACCCAGTTGTTTAACCAGGTAGACAGCCATAATTCCTTGTAGGCCGTAATAACCAAAACGTTCCCATAACTCAATCGAGAAGATGAGATAGAACGCCTTCGGTTGTTTGAAAGCGTTCAAACTGACGCTTTCTGTTGGTTTTTGGTTTGCAGTGGACACTTTTACCTCTTTTTTTACATCCCATATTAACGGGGGTGCTTTCTCGCGTGATGTCTAAAAAACATACGCGCAATTGTTATAGTGGGAGGGGAAACGGCAGGTAATGTTCACTATCTTGCACTTTCAGACAAGTCCTTTGTAATAATCTGTTACATATAACTGACGTGGAGAATTCATCGGCTCCGGGAAATGTTATCCAGCGTTAAATTTTTCAAAAAACGTAAAGGCAGATTTTTTCACTACTGAGACAGGGTAATAATTCCAGTTTGGCGATATGTTCTGCTATAAGGTGTTTTATGTAGTGGGATAGTCCATTATCTGAAAAATAGCCAGTGTAATGTTTTGTAGGTTTCAGGACGGATTGAATCAATGCTTTGTCAAATTTAACTTTTAAAATGCATTCTTTTTACATTTCAGTATCAGTGTGATCTTGATCACGAATAGATAGAAAATTTCGCTATTAAAAAAACAATTAACCTGCATTTTTGGTTATTCACAAACGGATTGCCTGATGATGCCGCAGCGAGGCGGCATCATTAACGTTAGAGGGATGTTTTTGAAGAAGATAAGGAAAGGTAATGAATGGGTAGACGCCACCATCTATTTGTGTCAGATGTCAACTTTCTCTTTGTATTCACAAAGATCTTCAATAATGCAGGAGCCACAGCGCGGCTTGCGGGCAATGCAGGTATAACGCCCATGAAGGATTAACCAGTGGTGGCAATCGACTTTAAATTCTGCCGGAACCACTTTCAGCAATTTTTCCTCAACCTGCTCGACATTTTTTCCTGGCGCAAATTGGGTGCGGTTGCAGACCCGGAAAATGTGGGTATCTACAGCGATGGTCGGCCAACCGAAAGCGGTATTCAACACCACGTTAGCTGTTTTACGTCCAACGCCGGGTAAGGCCTCCAGCGCCGCGCGATCTTCCGGAACTTCGCCATTATGCTGTTCCAGTAAGATACGGCAGGTCTTAATGATATTTTCCGCTTTGCTGTTATATAACCCAATAGTTTTGATATACGTTTTTACGCCTTCAACACCCAGTTCGAGCATTGCCGCAGGCGTATTAGCCACCGGGTAGAGCTTCGCCGTCGCCTTATTAACGCTGACATCGGTGGCCTGAGCGGAAAGCAGTACGGCAATCAGCAATTCAAAAGGCGAACTGAAATTAAGCTCGGTTGTGGGGTGAGGATTGTTCTCACGCAGACGTGTGAGGATCTCCAGGCGTTTTGCTTTGTTCATCAGACATTCCCTGTTTCACCGTTCGGCAAGCCGCGTTCGGCGATTGCTTCAGCGCGGCGCTTTTTCATTTTTTCATCAATCAGATATTTCACTGCCAGCATCAGTCCCAGACCAATAAATGCGCCTGGTGGTAACATTGCCAGCAGGAAAGGGGAATCAGTGTGGAAGATCTCCACCCGCAATACTTTTGCCCAGTTACCCAACAGCGCATCGGCACCGTCAAACAACGTTCCGTTGCCGATGATTTCGCGTAGTGAACCCAGCACGAACATTGCGCAGGTTGCGCCCATGCCTATCGAAAAACCATCAAGAGCCGAAAGCGCCGGACCTTTTTTGGCGGCGAAGGCTTCAGCGCGACCCACAACGATACAGTTAGTGACAATCAGTGGAATAAAAATCCCTAACGATTGATACAGGCCGAAGGCGTAGGCGTTGATCAGCATCTGTACGGCGCTGACCACCGAGGCGATGATCATGACGTAAATGGGGATACGGATCTCAGCTGGCGTCCAGTGACGCAGCGTCGAGATAGTCAGGTTGGTAAGCGTCAGCACCAGTGTCGTCGCAAGCCCTAAACCCAGAGCGTTGGTGGCAGTGGACGTGACCGCCAGCAGTGGGCAGAGGCCAAGCAACTGAACCAGTGCGGAGTTGTTCTTCCACAACCCCTGAACAATAACGTCTTTAATTTCGCTCACGCTTTATTCTCCACAGGCAGGAAGTTGAGAAAGTTGTGACGGTAACGTCTGAGCGTACAATCCGGCGCGTTTTACCGCATTAACCACCGCGCGGGGAGTAATCGTCGCGCCGGTGAACTGGTCGAAATCACCACCATCTTTCTTCACCGCCCAGTGCGCATCATCCGCACCACTGATTTTTTTACCCGCAAAATGGGTGATCCAGTCAGAAAGGCGCAGTTCGATTTTATCGCCAAGCCCTGGCGTTTCGTGGTGCTCTGTCACGCGTGTGCCAAGTACCGTGCCGTTAAAATCGGCTCCCACCAGCAGCTGAATCGCTCCGGAATAGCCATCTGGCGCGGTTGTTTCCAGAACGGCGGCTACCGGTTTGTCATCCTGTTTGGCGATGTAAACCCGATGCTCACCTTTACCTAACTCTGGCGCAGTGACCAGATAGCAACTCTGTGCCAGCGCATTGTTATAGCGTTCGGCTGGCAGCACCTGATCAAATAACGCCTTTTGTTGCAGACTGGCCTGTTCAGCAATCGTCGTTTTGGTCATCTGGTTGATGGCCGCAGTTAACCCTGTTGAACCCGCTGCAAATAGCGCCAACGTAATGCCGTGTTTTCGGATAGTTTTCAGCATGGTTTACCCTTTGCGATGGCCGTAGACGCGCGGACGCGTGTAGTAATCGATCAGAGGAACCGTGATGTTCGCCAGCAGGACGGCAAAAGCCACGCCGTCAGGATAGCCGCCGAAACTGCGGATCAACCAGACTAATAAGCCCGCCAGCGCGCCGAAAATAAGACGACCACGATTGGTCGTAGAAGCGGTAACCGGGTCAGTCAAAATAAAGAATGCGCCGAGCATGGTTGCTCCAGACAGCAGATGAATTTGCGGTGCTGCCAGTGTTTCTGGTGAGAACAACCAGCCCAACGTTGCGCATAACGCCAGCGTTACTAAGAAGCTGACCGGAATATGCCAGCGAATCGCTTTCTGCCATAGCAACCACACGCCGCCAATCAGCCAGGTGAGGTTTACCCATTGCCAACCAGCACCCGCCAGAATACCGCTGTAGATCGGATACTGCATAATCTGCTCAACCGAATGACCGGCGCGGACAGAAGTTTTGAACGTATCCAGTGGCGTTGCCTGGCTAATGCCATCAATACCTAAGCGTAGCGTGTTCATATCACCGCCGCTGGCAGTATGACCGCTGAAGATAACCTGTATGGCGTCGATGAAGCCAGGGATGTTGACCGCAATTTCATGCGGTGGCAGCCAGCTGGTCATCTGCACCGGGAAGGAGATCAGTAAGACCACATAGCCAATCATCGCCGGGTTAAACGGGTTTTGCCCCAGACCGCCGTACAACTGTTTAGCGATGATCACCGCAAACACCGTACCCAGCACGACCATCCACCATGGTGCGAGGGGCGGAATACTTACGGCGAGTAACAGCCCTGTTAAAAGCGCCGAATTATCTTTTAAGGTTGTGGAAACAGGCTGTTTGCGCAGTTTCAGCACAAGAGCTTCGGCTAAAAGTGCACTGACCGACGCCAGGAGGATCTGAACGAGAGTACCCCAGCCAAAAAACCAAAGTTGCGCAGCGATTCCGGGCACGGCTGCGATCAGTACCAGCAACATAATGCGCGATGTCTGGCGCTGGTTATGGGTATAAGGGGAGCTAGCTATTCTGAATACCATTTAGTCCTCGTTTACAACCTTTTGCTGAGCGGCTTTTTTGGCCTGAACGCGGGCGATAGCCGCAGCAACTGCCGCTTTGCGCGGGTCAACCTGTTCTTCTGGTTCTGCGTTTGCCTGCTGCTCCAGCTTGCGTGCTTTGGCGCGGGCAATAGCGGCTTCGACGGCGGCTTTGCGCGGG